>JAUVOA010000002.1 GCA_030599445.1 Atribacterota bacterium
AACGATAAAAATATAAATTCTCAGCTAACTTCCAGTTGTGGACTTCTCTTTGACGCAGCATCATCAGAAATTGGGATAAGAGATGAGATAAGTTATGAGGGACAGGCGGCTATGGAATTAGAATCGTTTTGTGCATATGGGATAAAAAAGAGATATAATTTTTGTATCTGCAAAGAAGGGGAGGAATTTATTATTGACCCCCAAGAAATTTTTATAGATATAATTAAAGATCTTAAAGAAGGGGTAGACAAAAAGGTAATGGCTGCCAAATTTCATAATACGGTTGCAGAGTTTACTCTTAATTTATGTGGTAAAATAAGAGATGATACCGGAATTAATAGAATTGCTTTAAGTGGAGGGGTATTTCAAAATCGTTATCTAACAGAAAAAATCATTTCTTTATTGGAAAAGGATGATTTTCAGGTATATACCCAGAGAAAAGTTCCCCCTAATGATGGTGGAATATCTCTGGGACAGGCAGTTGTAGCAGGGAGTATGTAGTTAGTTGGTTAGTTAGTTAACTGGTTAATTGGTTATATAGTCAGATAGTTTGATATTATAATTCATCAACTAACTAACCAGCTAACTACATAGAGGAGGAAAGAAAATGTGTTTGGCAATACCGGGAAAAGTTAAAAAAATATTCGATAATCACACAGCTGAAATAGAAATTGGGGGAATTGTTAAGAATGCAAGTTTAGATCTAATCGACCATGTAAAAGAAGGTGATTATGTACTTTTACATGCTGGTTTCGCCATTGAAGTAATTGACCAGAAAGAGGCTTTGGAAATATTTAGAGCATGGGAGGGAATAATAGATTGAAATATGTTGATGAGTATAGAAATAAAGAAATAGCCCAGAAAATCCTCCGGCAGGTCAAAAGCCTTTCTAAGAAAAAGATTAACTTAATGGAGGTTTGTGGGACCCATACTGTGAATATATTTAGAAATGGAATCAAGAAAATGTTACCTACCAATATCAATCTTATTTCAGGACCGGGATGTCCGGTATGTGTTACTCCTATTCGATATATCGATGAAATTATTGCCCTGTCTCGAGAGAGTGATTTTATAATAACTACCTTTGGAGATATGATTAAAGTGCCTGGTTCTACTTCTACCTTGGAAAAAGAAAAAGCTAATGGTAGCGATATAAGAATTGTGTACTCTACTTTAGATGCTTTAGAGGTTGCCCGTAATAATCCCTCTAAAAAAATTGTCTTTATGGGGGTAGGTTTTGAAACTACCTCTCCCACTATAGCCAGTGCTGTATTAAAAGCTCAAAAAGATGAGATTAATAATTTTACTGTTTTAAGTGTAGCAAAGATTATATCCCCCGCAATGAAAACCTTATTAGATGGCAAAGAAGTAAATATTGATGGCTTTATCTGCCCGGGACATGTAAGTGCGATTATCGGTAGTAAACCTTACAATTTTATTACCACTCAATATAAAGTACCCTGTGTTATCTGTGGATTTGAGCCCCTGGATATTTTGCAGAGCATCTATATGCTGGTTAAACAGATTGAAGATGGTAGGGCAGAGGTAGAAATACAATATGAACGGGTAGTCAAACCTGAAGGGAATAAAATCGCCTTGGATAAAATTAAAGAGGTATTTAAGGTGGTTAACTCCGATTGGAGAGGGATAGGGAATATCCCTCTTAGCGGCTTGGAGATAAAAGATAAATATGGGAAATTTAGTGCAAGAAAATTCGAAGTAGAAATAGAAGAAACCAAAGAATCAAGAGGGTGCCGTTGTGGAGAAGTATTAAGAGGAGTAATAACCCCGCATGAATGTCCTCTTTTTAGAGGGGTTTGCACTCCCGAAAATCCTCAAGGAGCATGTATGGTATCTACCGAAGGTACTTGTGCCGCCTATTATAAATATAACTAGTCGTTAGTGAATAGTGAATAGTATTTAGTAGCGTATAGCGTATAGCGTATACATTTAGTTAGCTGGTTAGTTGGTTGAGGAATAAGTATATGGAAGAATTAATATTAAACTAATTAACCAACTAACCAAGTAACTAGTTAACCAAATACTAACGACTAACGGCTATTCACTAACGATTAGTTGTGAAAGGGAAAGATAATGAAAGAAGATAAGATATTGCTGAGCCATGGTAGTGGAGGGAAATTATCTTTTAATCTAATAAAAAAATTATTTTTGTCTAATTTTAATAATCCTTATTTGGAAAGACTTGATGATGGTGCAGTATTAAATATCGAAGGATTAAAATTAGCCTATACTACCGATTCTTATACGGTAGACCCTTTGTTTTTCAAAGGAGGGAATATTGGGGAGCTGGCAGTTTACGGCACAGTTAATGATTTAGCAATGTGTGGGGCAACTCCTTTATATTTAAGCTGTTCTTTTATTATCGAAGAGGGATTCTCTTTAAGCTTGTTAAAAAAGATTGTTTTAAGTATGAGAGAGGCTTCAGTAGTTGCCCGGGTTGATATTGTGACGGGGGACACTAAAGTGGTGAATAAAGGGGCCGCAGATAAAATATTTATCAATACCTCAGGTGTGGGAATAGTGGAAGATGGAGTAAACATTTCCGGAAGTAATGCTAAAGTCGGAGATGTAGTTATAATAAATGGCCCCATTGGCAGCCATGGGATTGCGGTTTTATCGGAAAGAGAAGGCTTGAAATTCGAAACAGAGATAAAAAGCGACACTGCTCCTCTTTCTTCTTTAGTGGCAGATATGTTAGAAATTAGCAACGATATCCACGTTCTAAGAGATCCTACGCGAGGAGGCTTGTCTACCACCTTGAATGAAATAGCCCTATCTTCAAAAGTAGATGTAGAGATGAACGAAGGCGATATCCCTATTCAGGAAGAGGTAAGGGCAGCTTGTGAAATGTTAGGTTATGATCCTTTATATCTGGCTAATGAAGGGAAAGTAGTGGCATTTGTCCCTTCCGAAGTTGCACCAGAAGTATTTAAAAAGATGAGAAAGAATAAATATGGAGAAGAATCAAAAATTATCGGGAAAGTAGTAAGAAAATCGGAGGGAAAAGTTTTTCTTAATACTACTATTGGCGGAAAAAGAATAGTCGATATGTTAACCGGGGAACAGTTACCCAGGATATGCTAAAATAAGTTACCAGTTAGCTGGTTAATTGGTTACTTGGTTAATTGGTTGAAGATAATTAGAAAGAATATTGAACCGGAAAACTGGCTAACTAATTTAATTGGTCAATCGGTCAATTGGTAAATTTAAATATAGGTGGTAATAAATTATGAAAGCGAAAGAAGAAAGTGCTTATGTTGGATTAGCGCGAGAGACGATTGAAAATTATGTAAAACAGGGAAAAATAATTACTCCTCCCCTGAATCTTCCCGAAGAGATGATTAATCAAAAGGCAGGGGTATTTGTTTCTCTTAAAAAAAACGGCAATTTAAGAGGGTGCATAGGAACTTTTATGCCCACTCAGGAAAATATAGCCCAGGAAATTATAAAAAATGCTATCAGTGCTGCTATTGATGACCCTCGCTTTTCTCCGGTAACAGCTTCTGAACTAGGTGATTTAACTATTTCGGTAGATGTCTTGTCTCCTCCTGAAGAAATTTCTGATATCTCGGAACTTGATCCCAAAAAATATGGAGTAATTGTTGGCAGTGGTCACAAAAAGGGTTTATTGTTACCTGATTTAGAAGGTGTAGATACAGCAGGGGAACAGGTGGATATTGCCAGGCGTAAAGCAGGCATTTATCCCGATGAAAAAGCAAAATTATATCGCTTTGAAGTAAAAAGATATTATTAGAATTAGTTAAATAGTTAGCTGGTTACTTGGTTAACTGGTTTGTTAAATAAAATAATCATCAATTATCTCCCTTATGAAACTATATAACCAGCTAACTAGCTAACCAACTAACTGGCGAACTAGTTCGCCATAAGAGAGGTGATTTTTTAAATGAAAGAAGCCTTGTTTTATAAATTAATCGACAAAGATAAAGGGATTATAAAATGTTTGCTTTGTCCCAAAGAATGCTCAATAAAGAAAGGTCATGTTGGTTTTTGCCGAGCTCGAAAAAATATAGATAATCAACTTTATTCTTTAATCTATTCCAAAGTATCCTCTTACGGAATGGACCCTATTGAAAAAAAACCGCTTTATCATTTTTGTCCCGGGACAATGGTTTTATCACTGGGCACAATAGGATGCAATTTTGCTTGTGTTTTCTGTCAGAACTGGACCATTTCTCAAGCAAATATAAAAGATGTTCAAGCGGAAGAGTTATCCCCCGAAAAGGCAATACAATTAGCCCTACAGAACAATTCTCCGGCAATATGTTATACTTACTCTGAACCCTTAATCTGGTATGAATATGTTTTGGATACAGCCAGGTTGGCTAAAAAAAATAACTTAAAAAATATTTTAGTCACTAACGGATTTATCAATCGTGAACCTCTTATTAAGCTCCTGCCTTTTATTGATGCCATGAATATTGACCTTAAATCTTTCCGAAATTCTTTTTATCAAAAATATTCTAAAGGAAGTCTTTCTCCTGTTCTTAACACTATTAAGCTTTCTAAAGAATATTGCCATACAGAAATAACTAATCTGATTATACCCGGTTTAAATGATAGCGAAAAGGAAATTAATGAGATGGTGGATTGGATTTCTTCTCTAAGCAAAGATATACCTTTGCATTTTTCTCGATATTTTCCCTGTTACAAGATGAATATTTCAGCAACATCTATTCCCACCCTATATAAAGCTCGGGATATTGCCCAAAAAAAATTAAAGTACGTATATGTAGGCAATATATGGGACGAGGAAGCCAATACCACCTATTGTGGAAATTGTAAAAAAACTTTAATCAAACGAACAGGTTATAATATTATTAATGTGGGTTTGGATAAAGATGGAAAATGTAAACATTGTGGTGAAAAGATAGCTCGTATCTAGTTGGATTAGCTAGTCAGTGGTTACCTGGTTACCCAGTTTTCCAGATGGATTCTGAATCCTGGTTTCTTGCTTCTGGCTACTCTACTTCGAAGGCGTTCTCTTTCTTTTGAAAACTTGACTTATAGCCTCTCCTTTTGTTATATTTTCCTTAGCGGGATATTTACTTCCTGTTTCGTAGAGCATACATCTTTTTTTATAGAAGCAAATTCTATTTTCTCTATTTTTTTAACCATGGATCACATTTGGAACAATCCTAATGGTTTTTATGAGCATCTGCCATTTCTAAAAGAGGCAAGATGAATAAATGTAAGCAGGTAGTGGATTCAAAATCAATCTAGCTTGGCATATAATTAACTCAAGCTTCATCGTAATGAAGTTTTACTCTAATAATAATCAACAAAGTGTTAAGTAAACAAATTAAATAGGGGATAATTATAAATATTATGTATAAGAAGAGTGTCAGGTTAGTTTTAACCTTCTTTGTGCTCATGAGTTTCTGGTTGGTTCTCAGCCAAAATCTTCAACCAGCTTCATTGCTTATTGGTGCTTTCTTTTCGTTTCTGGTTGCCTTATTGAGTTACGATTTTTTTATTAAACCAGACGAGGGTATGCGCGGAAGAGCTATTCGAACGATTTGGTTGTTACTTGTTTATGTTTTTGTTCTACTTTACGAGATGTTTCTTGCCAGCATTGATGTAGTCTATCGAGTTATAACTATGGATATCAACCCAGAGGTGGTTATGATAAAGACAGATATAAAGTCAGATTTGGGTATTGTACTATTAGCGAATTCTATAACCTTAACACCTGGCACTATCACCATCGATATCGAAGGTGATCATCTTTACGTCCATTGGTTGTATGCACGTACAACCAATTTTGGGCATGCAGCAGAATTGATCAAAGGGCGATTAGAACACTGGTTAGGGAGAATATTCATATGACCGCTGTGACCATTATTATTACTGTATTAGGTATAACTGCTTCACTTGCTCTTTATCGGGTCATTTTTGGGCCTACACCATGGGATAGGCTAATAGCCGTTAATCTTATCTCGTCTAAAGTAGTTATGATCATGGTAGCTGCTGCAGTATTCTTCGAACGAAGGATATATCTGGATGTGGCACTGGTATACGCTATTATAGGTTTTGTAAGCATAATCGCTATTAGTAAATTTTTAGAAGGTGAGGATACCGACAGAAAATGATAGCTTATCTATTTATAATTCTGGGATTAGTTTTTATATTTTTTGGCACATTGGGAATCATTCGTTTTCCTGATATTTACACCCGGTTACAGACCAGCTCAAAGTGCGATGCTGCAGGCGCCATCGCGTTGCTTGTCGGTTTGATGGTGAGGGAGGGTTTAGATTCGTTATCATTAAGGATATTAATAATATTGATGTTTTTATTGTTGACCAACCCGGTGGCCTCACATGCCATAGCACGCTCTGCTGCCATTAGAGGGATAAAGCCATGGCGGAAGAAAAAGAAATGTTAAAGGGGGTAGCAGATTAGAGCTGCGAAATTATGCTAATTGTATTCTTGATAATGTTACCTGTGCTTGCTTTAGTAGCACTTGAAATAAAGAATCTGTTAAGTGCGGTAATAGTATTGTCTGCATTTAGTCTCGTGTTATCTTTGGTATTTTACTATCTACATGCACTCGATGTGGCTATTGCTGAGGCAGCGATCGGCTCTGGATTTGCTACAGTCATATTTCTAATTACTATCAAGAAGAGAGGCGTGCTTATCATGTTAACCTATCCACATAGTCGCTTTTTCTATTATGATGATAAGGGTCGTCCAGCGGGTTTTGATTACGATATTTTATCACTATTTGCCAGAAAATTAGGCATCGAGTTGGAGGTAAGACACGTTCAGGATTGGCAAGAGCTCGTCCCGCAGCTCATATCAGGCAAAGGAGATGTTATAGGTGCCGGTATGACTCGCCTGGATGGGCGCATGAAGCGGATCTATTTTTCTGATGGCTATTTTCCAACTAAAGTGGTAATAGTAACTAACAGAAAGAATACTGCACTGAACTCTCTTAGCGATCTAAAGGGTAAGATTGTTACCTCCGTTAAAGACACCTCCTATCTGTCTGCATTGCAATCAATTGAAGGCATTAAAATTGATACTAATTTCTCCGATCCAAACACATTATTACAAGCAGTATCTGAAGGCAGAATCAACGCCGTTGCTGTTGACCTACCAGAGGCATTAATGGGGCATATATTTTATCCTAACCTGAAAAATGTCGATACCATTACTGGTTTACAACAGTATGGATATGGTATATCTAAAGATAAGCCAGAGCTGTTAGCTGAATTGAATTCTTTCTTAAAAGAGATCAACGAGGATGGCACCTATCAAAAAGTGTATAGTAAATACTTTCACTAAATAATATTTTATGGAATACTGGATGACCAAAGAAATGAAAAAAGTTTTTTTTATTATTATAATACTTGCAATGACCATATTGTTTATCTTATCTGTCGATATCGAATATGGCAATCCGAAGAACCTGGATGTAGCTAATTACTATATCGATCAAGGTCTTCACGATACCGGTGCAATTAACCTGGTTGCGGCCATATATCTTGGCTATCGTGCTTATGACACCCTTATGGAGACAATAGTCTTATTTGTGGCAGTAGCAGGAGTTATATTCTGTTTGCGGGGGAAAAGATAGATGGGGAGCTCAAAGATAATTAGGACTATAGCTCAGAAAATATTTCCTTTCATCGTGCTTTTTGGATTTTATCTGATATCAAATGGGCATCTATCGCCAGGTGGTGGTTTTCAAGGTGGAGTTGTGCTGGGTACAGCTATAATACTTTTAGCGCTCTCTCACAGCATAGAGCAAACGGAAAAGAAATTTAAGAGTAGGTGGCTAAATATGTTGGAGAAGCTAGGGATATTAACCTTAATCTTTTTGGGTTTTCTGGGTATATTGCTGGGCTACTCCTTTCTTAGCAATTTTTTACCATTGGGTAAGCCAGGCCAGATTGCCAGTAGCGGGTTGATGTTGTTTTTTAACATAGCCATTGGTATCAAGGTAGCTGCAGGTGTTTCGGTTATATTCTATGCATTAGTTAGGTATAGAGGTGAAATATGACTCCCATAAATATCAGCCTTTTAGTCTTTATGATCGGCTTATATGGTGTAACAAGCAAAAATAATCTGATTAAAAAGATTATGGGGCTAACCATAATGAACGGTAGTATTGTGTTATTTTTTATAAGTATAGGCTTCAGGGAGACCGGTTTAGCGCCAATATTGGAGAAAGGGACGACTAGCGGTATCTCCACTACTATACTTGTTGACCCATTACCTCAAGCACTGATGCTTACTGCAATTGTAATCGGTATTTCTGTGACTGCTTTGGCATTAGCACTGGTCGTGAAAATCTATGCCAAATACAAGACTTTAGACATCCAACAACTCTCAAAGGAGCGATAATTATTTGTCAATTCATATCCCCATCCTAATTATAATATCACCACTTCTGGCAGCATTTCTTGTGTTATTTACCAGAAAGCATAAGATTATATTAGCGACTGTTAGTATTATAGCTTCAATTGTGTTTACGTTGACTCTATCGTCTCAGGTTCTATCTGGCGATAAGATAATATACCATCTTGGAGGCTGGCGAGGTCCGATAGGTATAAGCTTGGTAGTAGATGGGCTAAGCTTTTTCTTTTCTTTGATAACACTGGGCTTAGGACTATTAGTAATTATATATTCTATACCTGAAAGGCGCTATGGTAGAACATATTATTTTTTACTGCTTATTTCATTAAGCAGTATGATTGGTGTCATTTATACTGCTGATATATTCAATATGTATGTCTTCTACGAGCTTTTATCGCTCGCTGTGTATTTGCTCATTGCCTATCCCAAGACAGGAGTGACTTTAAGGGCGAGTTTTAATTACCTTATAATGGGTGGTGTGGGGCTATCTTTCTTCCTGTTAGGGGTTGGCTTTCTTTATGCTATGACTGGTACATTGGATATATTTCATATAGCTGAAAGGCTGCCGGCTGCATTTAATTCCAGCACGCGGATGGTGCTCATGTCCATTGTGCTCATAGTTACCGGCATGGGCATAAAAATAGCTGTGTTCCCGCTTCACGGCTGGCTGCCGGATGCACATTCAATGGCACCATCACCTGTTAGTGCACTACTTTCCGGTGTTACTGTGAAGATAGGCATTTATTGTTTGATTAGAGTGGTCTATACTGTATTCAGTACAGAAATATTTCTTCTTATTGGCAGCCATAATATATTGATGGTTTTGGGTGTAGTTTCACTTTTATTTGGTGCCAGTATGGCATTAGCACAGAAAGACTTGAAACGATTGCTGGCATATTCGACCATTAACCAGCTTGGGATTGTGCTTATTGGGCTGGGCATCGGAACCGAGCTGGGGCTCACCGGTGCACTATTTCATGTTTTGAACCATGCTATAATGAAGAGCACTCTATTCTTTTGTGCAGGCATAATGATTGCTGAAACTGGTACGAGAGAGGTACAAGGGCTCAATGGATTTAGCAGACAACAGCCGGTTATAACCTTTGCCTTTGTTATAGCCTCTTTAGGTATGATCGGTATACCACCCATTAACGGCTTTGCAAGTAAATGGTTAATATGTTTAGCAGCAGTAGAAGCTGGTTACACTTTCCTCGTAGTGATCATACTTACAGCAAGTGCGATCGCTGCTGCATATTATTTTCGTGTGATACAAGTGCTTTTTAGTGGTCCGCTAAAACAGGATCCCATGCATGCCCATGAAGGGGGACAGGTAATTCATGGAGGTAATCTCTTTAGATCTTGGCCGATCTACATTTTAGCAGCTGCATGTCTATTGCTTGGGCTCATACCAACTTTGGGCATATCCCTAGTAAAACCAGCGGTGAGCTTGCTCCTATTCCATGTTGTTCCATAAAAAATTAGTTTATGTATAGAGATATTATCTAAAGGCGGTGAATTCCGGTTTTGAATTCTAATCTTCCACTTTTAACTGTAATCATACCCTTTTTCTTGGCTATAACTGTGGTGTCGTTTGTTAAAGAACGGTTCAATCGGGCTCAACAACTTCGGCTGATAATGGTTATTATATTTATTGTAGCAATAGTAATGGCTTGTTTACTCGGACTCATGTTATTTGAGATTCTAAAAGGCAACACGATTCATAGCGCCTTTTTGCCACAGATGGTTACCTTTGGACTACGCCTTCAAGTAGATGGTCTAAGCATTGTTATAGCTTTAGTTGGCTTCTTGTTATGGCTTGCGGTTTCTATATATTCCATAACCTATATTAAAACCGATCTGATTAGGTACTATTCTTTGCTGTTGATCTTACTGGGAGCCATTCAAGGCACGGTATTAGCCAAAGATCTTATAAGCTTCTATGTGTTCATCGAAATGACGACTGTGGCTACATATCTTCTCATAATACATAAAAGGAGTGTTGATGCATTACAAGCTGGCTACAAATACATACTTATGACTTTAGTCGGCGCTTTTCTTATTTTTTTATCTATCATTTTGGTTTATGTAGATACGGGTAGCTATGAAGTAATTGTGGTTACTAAGTCTGGTGGCTTTATAGCAGCTGTACTATTTTTATTGGGTTGCTTTGTCAAAGCTGGTGTAGTCCCATTACATACCTGGTTGCCGGATGCACATCCTGCTGCACCATCGCCTGTCAGTGCGTTTCTATCCGGTATGATGATAAAGATAGGTGCTTATGGCATAATAAGGTTTATCTTCCCCATATTGAACTTCGATTTACCTGCTACCAACTTTGGAGAGATATTAAGTTCACTAATTATGTCTATCGGTGTAGCTTCTATGTTGATAGGTGTACTCCTGGCTTTGGCACAAACAGATGTTAAGCGGTTATTAGCATATCACAGTATAAGCCAGATGGGATATATTCTCTTAGGTATAGGGCTGGGCACCAAACTTGGTCTGGCTGGTGGGCTGTATCACCTGGTGAACCATGCCATGTTCAAGGGATTGCTATTCCTGTGTATGGGTGCAGTCACCTATTCGACTGGTACAAGGAAACTTAATAATTTAGGTGGCTTGTGGAAGAGGATGCCGATAACAACATTCACCTGTATTATTGCTGCCTTAGCTATTTCAGGTATACCACCGTTTAATGGGTTTGCAAGCAAGACAGTGCTTGCTGAAGCTGTAGCCAATTATAACTTTATGCTTAAGTTTGTCATGATGGTCACTGCTGCACTAACCTTTGCTTCGTTTCTTAAATTGATAGGCTATACCTTTTTCGGTGAACCTCAAAAGCAGCTGATAACCGTCAAAGAAGTACCATTACCAATGTTGTTGCCTATGATAGTACTCGCTATTTTATGTGTGTTTTTGGGAATAAATGCACAATTTGTGCTGAACAGGTTCATAGTATTTGCAATGACTGGGCTAGTTCAACCTCGATCAATTTTAAAGATAGAGTTCTGGACTCAAGGCACAGTTTTAGAAGCTTTATTTATAATAACTTTAGGTTTCGTTGCCTATATTGTGGCTTCAAAGCTAGGGTTAATAGGTCGAGAAAAGAAAGAATTTGAGATGGGTAGCTCCATGGTAAAGCTGATCAAATATTTAAGTGTGGATAGAATTTATTGTAATATCGCTGTATTAATAGATAAACTATGTAAAAAGCTCGACAGTATACAACCACGAGATTTGAATATACACCTATCCTGGGTAATTCTGACTTTAATTGCATTGTTTGTGGTATTGTTTTTCGTAATAATTTAGTTTTTCTAAATTTTCCTCTTTCTGCCTCATAGTCGATATTTCCTCAAAATATTAGTAGCTAATAAGTTACTTAGTTGTCTGGTTACTTGGTTAGCTGGTTAAGAAAACTGGTTTTTCGTTATTCGTTCTTTGTTTTTAGATAAATAAAATCAGCATACGTTTTACAGTTTTCGGTTTTCAGTAAGTAGAGGTGCATTGCCATATGCCTTTGTAATAAATTAATAGACAGGCGAGATGCCTGTCCTACTTTAGGCACGATATATCGTGTTTCCACTCCTAAATTCTGATTTTTTTAACACGATACTCGATACAAATTTACTAACCGTTCTCCTTCAGGTCTCTTAACTAATTAACCAAGCAACCAATTAACCAGCTAACTACACAAGGTACCTCAAATAGACATAGATTAGAGATATGAAAAAATTAAGGATAACCAGAGGAAAGGCTACTTTGACAAAATACCAGAAGGGAATAGGTTGATTATTTTTTTCGGCAATATCAGCAACTATTAAGTTAGAGGCTGTCCCAATTAGGGTACCATTAGCCCCAATATTCGCTCCTAAAGCAAGCGCCCACCATAGTACAGTAATGGTACTAGACCCAAGATGATGGGAAATATTTTCAATTATGGGAATAGTTAAGGCTACAATGGGGATATTATCGAAGAAGGAGGACATGAAGGTAGATAATCCAAGAGTGATAAAACTTAAAAAGTTTAAATTTCCCTCTGAAAAACTTAAGAGTTTGGAAGATATAATTTCAATTAATCCATTTTCCACAAGAGTCCCCGCCAAGATATTTAATCCAATTAGAAAGAAAATTATCCTCCAATCAATTTGAGCATAAATTTCATCTGGTCTATCTTGGCTAATGATTAGTAAAATTATTGCACCTGATAAATAAATTATGGCCAGATTTAGATTGATTATATGGGAAAAGAAATATGCTATAAGAACAATACTTAAGATTAATAAAGAATTTTTAAATAGAGCAGGATTAGTAATTGCCTTTTTTTCATCGATTTTATTAAGGCGGGAAATAATTTCTGTTGGTATATTATTTTTTCTAAGAGTATCTTTAAAAAGACTGATGAGATAAAATATATTTACTGTTATGAGTATTAATGATATTGGAGTCATATGATATATAAAATCATAAAAATTAAGATCAGCAGCAGATCCTATCATGATATCGACTGGAGTTCCGATGTAAGTCGCTAATCCACCGATGTTGGCAAATATAATTTCTGAAATTAGAAAAGGCAAGGGAGATATCCCTAAGATATATGTAATGGCCAAAGTAATATTTGCTAGAAAGAGCAGTGTTGTAATCTCATCTAATATCGAGGAGAGAAAACCAGCCAACAAAGAAAGGGTGATTAGAAGAATTAAAGGATTTCCTTTGCTATATTTAATAACTTTTAGAGCTAAATATTAAAATATCCCACTCTCTTTTGCTATTATAGTAAAGATCATCATTCCAATGATAATTCCCAATTTATTAAAATCTATATAAGTAATAGCTTTGTCAAAGGTTATTAATCCTAAAATAATGGCTAAAATTGCCCCAAAAAAGGCAGAGGTTGTTCTGATACGACGGTTGGTAAATATTAAAAAATAAGTTATAATTAAAACAATTAAGCTAAGAGTCAATTTAATCATTTTTATAATTCCTTAAAATGCTTATTACTGGATTAAAAGATAGCGTTAGACCGAATGGGCTGTAGAATGTATTAATGAGAATTATAACATATAATTTTTGTTTGTGAACTAATAAAGTTAAACATATTTTAAGATTTTAAAATATGTTTATGGAAAAGGAGAAATAGAAAATGTGGTTAGATTTTCTTTTCGGATCATTTTCAAAAAATGTAGGAATTGATTTAGGCACTTCTACCACCCTTATACATATCAAGGGGAAGGGAATTGTCTTATACGAACCGTCAGTTGTTGCTTTTAAAGATGGGGGGGATAGGATATTAGCAGTAGGGGAAGAAGCGAAAAAGATGCTGGGGAGAACTCCCCGAGATATATTTACCGTCAGACCCTTAAAAGAAGGTGTAATAGCTGATTTTGAAGTTACTGCTGAAATGTTAAAATATTTTGTTAAAAAAGTTCATAATCCTAATCGTTTTACAAGGCCATCGGTTGTAATTTGTGTTCCTTCCGGGGTTACGGAGGTAGAAAAAAGAGCAGTATCGGAAGTTGCTTATAAATGTGGAGTGGGACGGGTGTTTCTGATAGACGAGCCTATAGCAGCAGCTATTGGTGTAGGACTTCCTATATTTGAACCTATGGGAAATTTGGTAGTAGATGTAGGGGGAGGAACTTCCGAGGTAGCCATAATATCTTTGGGAGGGATAGTGGTAAGCGAATTGAGTCAAGTTGCCGGGGATTATATCAATGAAACCATTAATAAATACGTTAAACAAGCACATAATTTATATATTGGTGAATTAACTGCCGAAGAAATTAAGCTTGGTTTATCCATAAATAAGGCAGATGGAGAAAATGGTGATTATGAGATTAGGGGGAGAGACAAAGTTACGGGTCTTCCTAAAATAATTAAAATTTCTAAAGATGAATTAAGGGAAGCCCTTTCTGAACCCCTAAGAATAATTGCTAATACAGTGAGAATGGCTTTAGAAAAAACACCTCCTGAATTGATCTCGGATATTGTAGATAAGGGAGCGATTATGACTGGTGGGGGTTCACTTTTAATAGGATTACCAGAACTTTTACAAGAAGAGATAGGAATTCCAGTTTTTGTATCTCCAAAACCGGTATACTGTGTTATTAAGGGGATAGGAAAGGTCTTGGAGAATTTTAATTTTTACCAAAGAGTATTAATTAGAACATCCAAAAGAGTTTGATTGGTTAGTTAGTTATCTAGTTACCTGGTTAGCTAGTTAAGAAAATAAAAGATAAAAATCAGTAGTCAGGACCAGAAGTAAGAATCCAGAATGGAATAGCATCTTATACGATCAACTTAGGGTGTATAGCGATAGTTTAAAGAGTTATTTGGTTAGTTAGTTGATGTGAATTAATATAAACTAATTAACCAGGTAACCAACTAACCAGTTAACGACTAATCTAATCGGTCAATTGGAGAATTGGCAAATTGGTGAATTGGGGAATTGGGAATTTGAAAAAATTTTTTTCTCAAAACAATACTTTAATAATTTTTATTTTATTAATTATTATAACTATTTTTATAATGACGATAGACTACCATGGTAAAATGTATCTTAAGTGGGTAGAGAGTATTGGATTAAAACTTTTTTCTCCAATTAATCGGGGAATAACTTTAGTTGCTGATAATACAAAAAACTACTTAAAAGCTATAGCTGAATTTAGGAGAGTGGAGGAAGAGAATAAAGAGCTAAAAGAAAAAATTGAAACTACCTATCAGGAAAACGCTATATTAAAAGAAAAATTGATAGCCTATGATAGGTTGAAAAAGCTGTTAGAGCTTAAAGAATCTTTTTCTTATGAAATGATTCCTTCTTTGGTAATCAGCCGAGAACCAGGAAATTGGTTTAATAGTATAATTATTGATAAGGGAATAACTGATGGAGTAAAGAAAAATATGGCGGTAGCAACTCATCGCGGATTGGTAGGCAGGGTAGTTAGTGTCGATTCCCGGACAGCAAAAATATTGCTAATATTGGATCAAAGAAGTGCTGTGGGAGGCATGATTCAGAGATCAAGAGATATAGGAGTAGTGAAGGGAAGCGAAAGCAATTATTGCTATATGGAATATCTTTCCCACGATGCTGATGTAAAAATAAATGATATGGTGATCACTTCCGGATTAGGAAGCATTTTCCCCAAAGGAATTATTATTGGTAAGATAGTAGGGATAAAAAAGGAAAGCCATGATTTATTTCAAAAAGTAATAATAAAGCCAGAAGTGGATTTTACTAAATTAGAAGAAGTATTTGTGGTTAAAAAATCTGAGTAAAACTTTGAGGAAGAGCGTATAGCGGATACATTTAGTTGGCTGGTTAGTTAGTTTACCAGTTAAATTAGCCGTTAGCATTAAATGAAAAATATAAAACTGGTTTTTGTTTTTAGCTTTAACTTTTTAGCTGTATAACAAAAATTGTAAGCCGATTCTCTTTATCTAAAAACTATAAACTAAGAACTAAAAACCAGTCTTGTAATTTAATCGGTCAATTGGTCAATAAAGTTAAGGAGGAATCATCATTTATAAAGTAATAAAATTAGAAAATGGTTTAAGAATCGTAGTAGAAGAAATGCCTCACATGAAGTCTGTAGCTATTGTTTTCGGAATAGGAGCTGGGTCAAGGTACGAAGTACAAAAACATCAAGGAATTTCTCACCTTATCGAACATATACTATTTAAAGGAACTAACAAGAGGAAGAGCACTTTAGAAATATCTCAGGTCATAGAAGGTATTGGTGGAGAAATAAATGCTTCTACCTCTAAAGAAACAACTCATCTATATGCTAAAGTTCCTCAGGAACAATTTAAAACTGCTTTTGATGTGTTAGCTGACATAATATTAAATTCATTAATGAGAGAAGAAGACCTTCATAAGGAAAAAAATGTAATTATCGAGGAAATTAAAAAATATCAGGATATACCAGAAGAATTAGTAGAAATCTTACTTGACAAGATAATGTGGAAAAATCATCCTCTGGGGAGGCCTGTTCTCGGAGATGAAAAAAGTGTAAGCAATATTCAAAGAGAAGACCTCTTATCATATATAAATAAATTTTATCATCCCAAAAACTTAGTAATAAGTGTTGCAGGCAATATTAAGATAGCAGAGGTAATTCTGCAGGTTGAGAAATATTTTAAAATAATGGAACAAGGTGTAGTTAAAAATTATTTACCCGCAAAGGATAATCAAAAAAATACTCAAATAGGAATAAAATTTAAAAAAAGTAACCAGACTCATCTTTCTTTTGGTTTTCCCGGAATTTCTCGGTTAGACCCTGATAAATACTCCGTGGATTTATTAGATATAATATTGGGCTCGGGATTGAGTTCTCGGCTTTTTCAAGAAATAAGAGCTAAAAAAAGTTTAGCTTATGATATCCATTCATTTATTCAGTATTTTAACGATACCAGTTCTTTTAATATCTATGCCGGTATCGATTCAAGTAAATTGAGGGAAACTATCCAGACAATTTTAGAGGAGCTTAATAAAATAAAAGACGATAATTTAAAAGAAAATGAATTAAAAAAAGCAAAAGAAATGTATAAAGGTGCACTATCTTTAAGTTTGGAAAGTACTTTAAGCAGGGCATTTTGGTTGGGGAATAGGATGCTTTTACATGGTAGACCTTCAACTTTTGACGAAATAAAAGAAAAAATTGAAGAAGTAAAAGTGAAAGATGTTCAAAAAATGGCTCAAAATATTTTTACCAAAGATAAAATAAATTTATCTATTGTTGGCCCCTTTAAAAAAAAGGATAAGGAAGAATACAATTCTCTCCTGCAGAAATTATGTTAGTCGATAATGAATAGTAATTCGTATCACGTATCTATTTAGTTAGCTAGTTAGTTGGTTACCCGGTTGGCTGGTTAAGAAAATAAAATATAAAAATCAGTAGTCAGGAGCCAGAATCCGGTATTTAGAATTATCTTAAATTATAAGAGTATATTTTGAATGTATTTTC
Source organism: Atribacterota bacterium (assembly GCA_030599445.1). Classification (GTDB taxonomy): domain Bacteria; phylum Atribacterota; class Phoenicimicrobiia; order Phoenicimicrobiales; family Phoenicimicrobiaceae; genus Sediminicultor. Next base: position 17,364 of record JAUVOA010000002.1, read on the forward strand.
TTTTGACTTATGAATTCTTAAATAACAATTTTGGTTATTCGCTTTTGGTTTTGCCTTTTTAGTTTATTGATTTATCCTATACGCTAAACGCTGTACGCTCTACGCTATATTATATACTAACGACTATTCACTATTCGCTAACTACCAATCAATTATTCAATTGGTGAATCGGTAAATTATTTATTAACTGGTAGACTGGGTGACTAGTAGACCGGTCAACTAATATAATTAGATAATTGGTGAATCGGTAAATTAATAGATTAGCAAATCAACTGATAGAAGGAACACACAACAAATGCCATTAAAATTAGGGATGGGGGATATTATTAGATTAAAGAAGAAACATCCTTGTGGGGGTTTCCATTGGGAAATTACCAGGACCGGGATTGATATTGGCTTAAAATGTCTTTGTTGTGGCAGAAAAGTGTTAGTTCCTCGGGTAAAATTAGAGAAGAAAATTAAAGAAATTATTCCCCGGGATTAATTTAATTGTATAGGAATTTCCTTTTTCCATAATCCATAATTAGTGGATAGTAATAAAACGAAAAACGAAAAGCGCAAAACGTAAAGCCATAGCTAAAAATTTAAAATTTAAATATATTGTTTTATATATTGAATTTTATCTTTCTTATCTCGTATACTATATAGTAAAAACGAAAAGATAAAGAAGCAAAAACTAAAATTTAAAATTTAATATTTAGAGAAAAAGTTTTGAGTTTTGAATTATGGTTTTTCGCTTTTCGTTTTAAATTTTTAGCTATATACCGATAACTGAAGACTGGAAAATTGTATTTAAAACTAACGAATTTATTAGATTTTTATTTAAAAACCACTCAGTTAAATGTTAGTGTAAACTTTAGTGGGTAGTTAGATAGAAAGAAGAATGCTACTTTTTCTATCTTTTCTTTCGCTTTCTTAACTCGATACTCAATACTATATACTCGATACTATATTAAAAGCTTGATATCGAAAATATCTGTGATATAATATAAATCGTTTTATATTTCTAATTTCCTTGCTCCTGAAAAATCTTTCAGGAGCTGATTAAACCGAAAGGAGGTGGTAACAGATGAGAAGTTATGAAGTAATGCTTGCTATAAATCCCCAGTTAGAAGACAAAGAGTTAGATTCCTTATTGAATAAATCAAAAAAGCTTATTACCGATGCAAAGGGAGAAATAACCAAGACAGATAAATGGGGCAAAAGAAAGTTAGCTTATGAAATTAAGGATTTCACAGAGGCGATTTATGTGGTCTTAAATTTTAATGCGGATGAAAAAATTATTCCTGAATTTGAAAGAGTTGTAAAATTAGAAGAGAAAGTTATCAGATATTTATTAACTTTACAACATGTAGAAAAAAATACAAAATAAAGTTAGTTATTCAATGTATTTAAAGAAATACCAAAAAGAAAAGGTAGATTATAAAGAAGGAGGAAAAATATAAATTAATGGCACGATATGGTTTTTTTAGAAGACCACAAAGGAAAGTTTGTCTTTTTTGTAAAGAAAAAATAGTAGCCGATTATAAAGATGTAGATTTATTAAGAAAATTTATTACTGAACAAGGTAAAATGCTGCCTCGTAGAGCAACCGGAAACTGCGCAAGACATCAACGTACACTGGCTATATCTATAAAAAGAGCAAGAGAAATAGGGCTTCTTCCCTATGTGGCGAAATAAGTAAATAATAAATTCGTATCTCGTATCTCGTGAGTCGTATCTAGTAGGTAAGATAGAAGTCAGGAGCCTGAATCCAGTATCCAGAATATTAAACGACGTGTAGTGTTTAAGTTCTAAACGGAATACGATATACGAAATATTATATATATACGAAAATAATTTTTAGTTTAAGGGGCTTATTTATTGACTGAACAAATTCCAACTAAATCAATAGTTGAGGGTGCATTTTTAGCCGCAATTACTACCGTTTTATTTATTATTAGTATTTACATTCCCTTACTAGGTACACTGGTAAGTTTTTTGTGCCCTCTCCCGATTATAATTTTATGTTTACGCCATAGCATAAAGTTTGCTATTATCTCAACTTTTATATCAGGGATTTTGGTAACTATTTTAGCTGGTCCACTGCAAGGGCTTATGGTCATATTAGGTTTTGGAATATTGGGGCTAACTTTAGGTTTTGGCATAAAAAAAGGATTATCTTTAACTGATATTATTATCATTGGAAGCATAGCTTCTCTTGTTTCTAAAGGTTTAATCCTTTTAATCGGTTTTTGGGTTTTGGATCTCAACACCGTATTATTTGACATAGAAGAAATAGATAAAATTATAACTCAATCTTTGAATTTTTATAGCAATATGGGACTATCTCCTGAACAATTAGATTCCCTGAAAGATTCCCTAACTCAAACCCTTAGTATTGTTAGAATAGCATTCCCGGGAATGATTATTCTTGCTTCAATTTTTGATACTATTTTAAATTACTGGGTAGCTCGCTTAATCTTAAGGAGATTTGGATATAAGTTAACGAACTTTACTTCCTTCTTTAACTGGAGAGCTTCCAAGTCTTTTTTTGGGAGTTATCTTTTAGGGATGGTATTGATAATTCTGGGAACAACTTACAAGATACCTCTTTTAAATAAAATTGGAATAAATATACAAATTATTTTTGCAGTGGTATTTTTGATTTATGGCCTTTCTTTAACCGGTTTTATATTAGAGCGGTTTAAAACTAAAAATTTTTTAAAGTGGGTTATATATATTCTGGTATGCTTTCAACCACTTTTAACCCAAATTGTTGTCTGGGCAGCCATGTTAGATATATGGATAGATTTTAGAAAAATAATTGCTACTAAAAAAGAATAATTTAGTATATAGTATGTCGTATATCGTATTCATTTAGTTAGCTAGTTAGTTGATTAAGGATTTAGTATTAAACTAATTAACCAGCTAACCAATTAACTAATTAACCAAAACATGTTGCTAAAATTGATGGAAGAATTTATAATAAATAGAGAATAGAACAGGGAGGCTTAGAATATGAAAATAATTTTGAAACAAAATATTGAAAAAATTGGACAAGTAGGAGATGTAGTTGAAGTAAGCAACGGCTTTGCCCGTAATTTCTTGATTCCTCAAGGTAAAGCAATTTCTTTTACCATAGGTAATTTTAAACAAATAGAATATTTAAAGAAACGAGAAGCAGAACAAAGAGAGGGAGAGTTAAAAGAAGTTAAAGAATTAGCAGAAAAAATTAATAATATCTCCCTGGAAATTAAAGTAAAAGCTGGGGAAGAAGGAAAGCTTTTCGGTTCTGTAACCAGTAAAGATATTGTTGGGATTCTATTAAAGGAACATGGAATTGAATTAGATAAAAAGAAACTTAATTTAAAAGAATCCTTAAAAAAATTGGGTGTTCATATTGTACCGGTTAACTTATATAAAGATATAATTCCTCAAATTAAAGTTAATTTAATTTCTGATTCCGCATCTGAGCAGGAAACAGAGGATACAAAAAAAGAATAGGTTCGTATATCGCATTCTAGCGGATAGCGTTTAGCGTATACGTTTAGTTAGCTGGTTAGTTGGTTACCTGGTTAGCTAGTTAAGAAAATAAAAGATAAAAATCAGTAGTCAGGAGCTAAAATCCAGAAGCCAGAGGACATAGAAAAACAGTGATGAGTAATATGTGACAATTAAATAGTTGTATATTCCAGATTGCAGGTTTTTCTCTTTTTGTCATTTAAATCCGAACGCAATACGATATACGAAAAAAAGTGTTTAAGTTTCTATCTAAATTGGTACAAGCATTTTTTAAATTTGAAACTATACGCTAAATGCTACTCGCTATACGTTATACTAGATACTAACGACTAGTTTAATATGGAGTTAAAAGATGGAATTAGGCAGGAATCCTCCACAAAATATTAGTGCAGAACAGGCTGCTTTAGGTTCAATGTTACTTCAGGAAGATGCTATTTTGCATGGTGTGGATATTTTAAGACCTGAAGATTTTTATAAAAAATCTCACCAGATTATCTTTAAGTGTATTCTTGAATTGTTTGAAAAGAGCAGAGGTGTTGATTTAGTTACTTTAACTGAGGAATTAAATAGGGTAAATTTATTAGAAGAGATCGGGGGAGTTACCTACCTGACTAATCTAATTAATAGTGTCCCTACTGCAGCAAATATTGAGTACTACATTAAAATTATCGAAGAAAAATCTATTTTACGTAACTTAATTAATAGTGCTACTAAAATTATTTCTATGGGGTATGAAGAAAAAGAAGATGCCAAAGTTTTACTGGATAAAGCAGAACATTTAGTATTCGAAATATCACAGAGAAATATAAGGCAATCTTTTGTTCCTATTAAGGAGCTAATTACGGATAGTTATGAAAAAATTGAAGACCTATATCACCGGGAAGAATTTATTACCGGAGTTTCCAGTGGATTTGACGAATTTGATGAAATTACTACTGGTTTTCAACCTTCTGAGTTTATAGTCATTGCTGGAAGACCTGCTATGGGTAAGACAGCATTTTGTATGAGTATTGCTCAATATGCAAGCATATCCAAAAATACACCGGTAGCAATTTTTAGTTTAGAGATGTCAAAGTCTCAATTAGTGCAAAGGATGCTTTGTTCAGAAGCTCGGATTGATGCCCATAATTTAAGAAAAGGACGATTAGCGGAAAAAGATTGGGCTCCACTTTCTATGGCAGCTGGTCGGTTAGCTTCTGCTTCCATTTTTATTGATGATACAGCCGGGATTACTTGTTTAGAAATTAAGGCTAAAGCCAGGAGATTAAAAGCTCAACACAATCTTGGTTTAGTAATTATAGATTATTTACAGCTTATTTCAAGTTCCGGTAGAATAGAAAATAGACAGCAGGAGATTTCAGAAATTTCTCGTTCCCTTAAAGGTTTAGCCAGAGAATTAAATGTCCCGGTAATTGCAGTTTCCCAATTATCCAGAGCAGTGGAACAGAGAATTGAAAGAAGACCCCGTCTTTCTGATTTAAGGGAGAGTGGTGCTATTGAACAAGATGCTGACTTAGTAGTTTTTATATACCGAGAAGAATACTACAAACCTAAGACGGAAAAAAAGGGAATTGCTGAGGTAATTATTAGCAAACAGAGAAACGGGCCAACAGGTAAGGTGGAATTAACCTTTGTAAAGGAATATGCTAAATTTGAAAATTTAGCCCGTATTTCAGAAGAATAGTTGTTTAATAACAAAATAATAAGTTAGTGTGAATTTTAGTGGGGTAGTTATATAAAAAGAAGAATGCTACTTTTTTCTATCTTTTCTTTCTCTTTTTTAACTATATACTCAATACTCGATACTGTATACTCGATACTTTCTTTAAGTTATTGACAGGTAGTAAAAAATATAGTAACATTTAGAAGCAAAAATTCTTTAATTTTAAATATTTTTAGGGCCGTTAGCTCAGTTGGTAGAGCATCTGACTCTTAATCAGAGGGTCGCAGGTTCGAAACCTGCACGGCCCATCGAAAAATGCCCCCATCGTCTAGGGGACAGGACACCGCCCTTTCACGGCGGCGACAGGGGTTCAAATCCCCTTGGGGGCACCAATTGATTTATTGTAAAAAATGGGCGGATAGCTCAGTTGGCAGAGCACCTGCTTCACATGTAGGGGGTCACAGGTTCAAGTCCTGTTCCGCCTACCATTTTTTTATGTGGATATGATGCCGGCGTAGCTCAATTGGAAGAGCAACGGAATCGTAATCCGTAGGTTGTCTGTTCAACTCAGATCGCCGGCTCCAAAATTAGTATATAGTATATAGTATATAGTATATAGTAAAGAAAAGAAGAAGAAAAAACCAGGAGCCAAATTCATATCAAGTATCGCGTTAAGATAGTTGCCCGGTTAGCCAGTTTACCAGTTATCCGGTTGAAGAATTAAAATCAGGTTGGTTAATTGTATCAATTAACTCTCATCTTGTAACTAAAAATCCGTATTTGAAATTAACGAATAATTTAACTGGCAAACTGGTTAACTAAATACTAACGACTATTCACTATCGACCAAAAAAGGCAAGCAATCTGATGAATAATCCTAAACTAACTTCTCCTACAGAAGTTACCAGACTTCTTACTAAATACGATTTTAAGTGCAAAAAAAGGTTAGGCCAGAATTTTTTAGTAGATCAAAACACCTTGCAAATAATTATTAATTCACTAAAATTAAATAAAGAAGATTACATTTTAGAAATTGGCACAGGTATTGGAACTCTAACCTCTGCATTATCCCCCTTAGTCAAACAGGTTATATCTGTTGAGAAAGATAAAAAATTAGCTCCCCTTTTAAAAGAAAGTCTTTCCTCCTTTAATAATATAGAGATTATTTTTGAAGATATTATGAATTTTAATCTGATTAATTTTTTTGAGCAGAAAAGAAAAAAAGGTGGAAAAATTGAAAAAATAGTGGGCAACCTGCCTTACTACATCTCCATATCCTTAATAAGACAGATTCTTGAACTTAATCAATATTTAAAATTAGCCGTATTTCTAGTCCAGAAAGAGGTAGGAGAAAGATTGATGGCTCAAGCAGGGAACAAGAATTATGGTATATTGTCCCTTGTTGCCCAATATTACTCTAAATCCCAAAAAGTACATATTGTCCCTTCTACGATATTTTACCCCCAGCCTAAAGTGAGTTCGATGATAATAAAATTAGATATCTATAAAGAACCGCGAGTACAAGTAGGTAGCAAAAAACTATTTTTTAATATTATTAGAGCTTCCTTTCAACAAAGGAGAAAAAGATTAATTAATTCTTTGTCTAATTATTTTAAGGGGGAAATCGCTAAAGTGGAAATAGAAGATATTTTAACTGAAACAAGTATTGATAAGAACCGCAGGGGAGAAACCCTGACTTTAGAAGAATTTGCCAAGTTAAGCATGGCAATGGGAAAAAAATTAGCGTAGAGCGTACAGCGTATAGCGGATAGGATATTAGTTATCCAGTTAACCAGTTTACCAGTTAAAATACAGGTTACAAGTTACAGGTTTCGAGTTTCTATAAAGAGGTAGGGGTTTGATTTATCAAACCCATTAGAGAAATTACAGAGCAACCCGGGTCGGATAAATCCGACCCCTACATTAAAAATAATACTTTATACGAAAAGAAATTTTGAGTTTTGAATTATGTTTTTAAGCTTTTCGCTTTAACTTTTTAATTTAATTAGTATAAGCATTTTGTTAATCTAAAACTATACACTATACGCTAAACGCTACCCGCTCTAGGCTATAGTATATACTAACAACTGGTTTGACTGGCGGACCGGTCGACTGGCAGACTGGTAGACTAATCGGTAAATTGGTAAATCGGCCAATCGGTCAATTGGTGGATTACGAAATTAGTGTAAACTTTACTGGGGTAGTTAGATAGAAAGAAGAATGCTACTTTTTCTATCTTTTCCTTCTCTTTCTTAACTATATACTCAATACTCGATACTCGATACTATATTACTATATTACTTTTTTTGACAATAAAATTCTATCATGTTATAATTTTTTCAACTAAAACCTTATAGAAAAGAACAGGGAATTGACAGTGCTAACTATTAACATTGCAGAAACTAAAGGCAGATATAATTCATTGAGAAGAGAAAAATTTAAATATTAAATAGATTATTCCAGAAACACAGTAGTTATTATTGCTGTGTTTATTTTTTAATAAATACTTAAACATTCACTGAAATAGGGAGGTAATAGCAAATATGAAAGAAATCTGGAGTAAATTAGTCAAAATGAAGGTTTAGGAGGTTATAGTTAGGATTAGATTTATTTTATTAAACTAGTAAGCTTAGTAGTAGATTAACAGGGATAGATTGCACATATAACAAGCAGCTACAGATAAGAAATATAGTTAATTGTAATAATTTTAAAAACTAAAATTGAAAATAAGAAAAGGCGGTGTATCAAGTGGAAATTACAGATGTTAGACTTAGAAAAATAGAGACAGAAGGAAAATTAAGAGCTTATGTATCAATTACTTTCGATGATTCTTTTGTAGTGCATGATTTACGGGTTATTGATGGCACTAAGGGTATGTTTGTAGCAATGCCTAGCAAGAGACTCCCCAATGGAGATCATAAGGATATTGCCCATCCTATAAATACCGAGATCAGAGAAAAGATTCAAAATGCAGTTTTAGATGTTTATAACAGGGAACTGGAAGAAGCTCCCCAAGTTAAAGTGGAAGCTAAAGTAGAAGAAAAAGAAGAAGAAAGTAAAGTAGAAGAAAAAGAAGAAGAAAGTAAAGTAGAAGAAAAAGAAGAAGAAAGTAAAGAAGAAGAAAGTAAAGAAGAAGAAAAAGAAGAAGCAGCGGAAGAAACAGTAGCAGAAGAAGAGACCGAGAAGAAAGAAGAAGGTCTATTTTAAG
>JAUVOA010000215.1 GCA_030599445.1 Atribacterota bacterium
TGCCCACAGGAAGAGGCGCTGGTCTGGCGAATGTAGTCCATTTAATGGCGTAGCCGCTAGTAGGAATAGTTATTGACCATGCAGATGATTTATATGTAAATGTGAGGTGATTTATATGAATATAACTGTTATTTTTATAAACATTTTTGCAGGTGGTTGTCTTATTTTTTCTTTTCTTAAAGATAGAAAAAAAACAAAACAATCCCTGTTAGGAGCAGCAAAGTCTTTCATCCGTATTCTGCCCATCGTTTTTATTATAATAATTTTTGTAGGTTTACTTTTAGGTTTTGTGCCACAGACTCAAATTTCTAAGATTGCTGGTGAGCAGGCAGGGTTTTGGGGAGTATTCCTGATCGCATTATTGGGAGCAATTATGCATATCCCATCTTTAATTGCCTTCCCTCTCGCGGCGTCACTTCTTAAAAACGGAGCATCAATTACTGCAGTTGCCGCTTTTATTACCACATTGACTATGATTGGGACAATTACTTTACCTTTAGAAATAAAAGAATTAGGAAAAAAAGTAGCCTTACTTAGAAATGGAATAAGTTTTATTATTGCAATTGTTATTGCTCTTATTATGGGGGTTATACTATGAAAGAGAATATAAAAGAAAAGCAAAGAAAAGGGATGATACGAGATATCATTATTCTCGGAATTGCAATAGTTATTGCAATAATCCTTATATCGTTATTTCCTGATAAACGAGAAGTAATAACTGCGTCATCATGGGAATTTTTTATCGAAATGATTTGGATACTTCCTGCCGTGATGATGTTGATGGGACTTTTTGCGGTGTGGGTATCAAAAGAAACGGTTGTAAAATATTTGGGGGAAACTTCGGGAATAAAAGGCATTTTTCTTGCCATATTCTTTGGTGCGCTGCCGACAGGCCCCCTTTATGTGGCTTTCCCGGTAGCTGCAGTCTTAATTAAAAAGGGAGCTAAAATTTCCAATATTATTATTTTTCTTTCCGCCTGGGCGTGTATAAAAATTCCTCAAGAGATGGTAGAGCTTAAATTTCTTGGGCTAAAATTTATGGCAGCAAGATTAATTTTAACCATTATTTTTGTAGTGATTATGGGTCTATCTATAGAAAAAATAATTGAATGGACTGATAAAACTAAAATGGAGGCAGTTAAGAACAATGCAGGTATTTAATCTTAAAGCAATGAAATCACATCCCTATGAAGAGAGGGATAAAAATGTCTTTTATAAAGCTAATGAATTTAAAACAAGGATTATCGAACTTCCACCCGATGGAGAGATGCCAACTTGTGAAATGACTTCTTATGTTATCTTTTATGTTATTAAGGGAACAACGGAAGTAAAGGTTAATCAAGAAAAAGCTATCCTCAAAGAAGGACAGTGTCTAATTAGTGAACCAGCAACATTATCGATAAAAACACAAAATGGCGTCAAGATGATGGGCATACAGATAATAAAAATTTAAATTTCATATCAATTAAATTTTATTTTGTGCTTTTGTCTTTCGAACTGTATCTAATTTTTGAAAAATCTACTTTTTAAATTTACTTAATGCCTTCTCACTTCATCTGCCAATTTCTTATATAACAGAGGACAACGGACTTCTATCATATAATTACCCCACAAAATTTCACACTAACAGTTAGCTCAATTACTGTCAAATAAAACATATTTTATTTGACAGTAATATGCTTATATGATAATGTTATCATATATTAGCAAGGGAAAATAGAAAAGAAAACAATGAAGCAAAGAAATAAATTTTTATTTATAATTATAGTATTTACATTTTTCTATTTTATGCCATTTAGTAGTTCTAAAATATTAAATGCCTTAATGGAATCCTTATTAATGGCACAGGATTATGCCCGTCAACATGTATTATTGTGCTTGATTCCCGCATTTTTTATTGCCGGAGCAATTGCTAATTTTATTAGTCAAGAAAATATAATAAAATATTTTGGAGCAGAAGCCAATAAATCCTTAAGTTATACTGTTGCCTCTGTTTCTGGCACAATCTTAGCGGTTTGTTCCTGTACGGTTTTACCACTTTTTGCCGGAATTTATAAACGTGGCGCAGGAATAGGACCAGCGACCGCATTTCTTTATTCCGGACCAGCTATTAATGTATTGGCAATTATTTTAACTGCTCGTGTATTAGGATTTGAATTGGGTTTAGCTCGCGCCATTGGAGCAATTATTTTCTCTATAGTAATCGGCTTATCTATGCACTTTATCTTTCATGAAGACGAGAAAGAAAAAATTAAAGATAAAAGCCTATTTACTGAAAGTAATGCACAAAAAGAAAGACCCTTATGGCAGACAGCATTTTATTTTGCAACTCTGATAGGGATATTAGTTTTTGCTAATTGGGGAAAAGATGAATCACTTAAAGCCTGGCAAGTAATTTATAGTTCTAAGTGGTATATAATCGGTATTCTTTTAACTATTTTATTCTGGATGCTGGTTAAGTGGTTTAATAAGGAAGAACGGGCTCAATGGGTAAGTTCCAGTTGGGGGTTTGCTGAGCAGATATTGCCCCTTTTGTTAGGAGGGGTTTTAGTGGCAGGTTTTTTATTGGGCAGGCCGGAGAGCGAAGCATTGATACCAAAAATATGGATAGAAAATTTAGTTGGAGGAAATAGCTTATGGTCAAATTTATTTGCCTCGGTAGTCGGAGCTTTTATGTATTTTGCTACCCTTACTGAGATTCCTATCTTGCAAGGATTGTTAGGAGCAGGTATGGGCAAAGGCCCGGCTTTGGCTCTTTTACTAGCCGGTCCGGCTTTAAGCTTACCAAATATGTTAGTTATCAGAAGTATTTTAGGAACTAAAAAAACTTTAGTATTTGTCTTTTTGGTAGTAACAATGGCAACATTAAGTGGAATGATTTTTGGATACTTTTTTTAAAAAATATATATAAAATAAAGATAAAAGGAGAGATTGGATATGAAAATTGAAATTTTAGGAACCGGTTGCCCAAAGTGTAAAAAATTGAGCGAACTAGCTGAAGAGGCGGTCAATGAACTTGGTGTTTCAGCAAAAATTACTAAAATAACAGATATCAACAAAATTATCAATTACAAGGTTCTGATTACTCCTGCTTTAGCTATTGATGGTGATGCAATGGTGGTAGGCAGAGTACCCAGCAAAGAAGAAATTATTAAGTGGATTAAAGAAAAGAGTTAAAAAATAAACAGATTGCATTAAATAATAAAGAAGAGGTAGAAAATAACAATGGATAAATGTTGTTGTAATACAAAATCAAGATTGATATATTCCTGTTCAGGAGCTGCTAATACCGGGGAAATAGCTGACCAAATTTCAAGAAAACTCACTAAAGAAGGATATGGTAATATGACTTGCCTTGCTTCTGTAGGTGCCCATATTTCAGGTTTTATAGAATCAGCAAAAGGGGCAGATGAAAATATTATCATTGATGCATGTTCCGTTGCTTGCGCTAAAAATATTCTTGAACATATAGGAGTAACCCCTGCCAAATCATATGCATTAACTGAAATGGGAGTTGAAAAAGGAAAGACGCCTTCAACCGAGGAAATAGTCAGCAAGATAAGTAATAAAATTAAAAAAGACTTACCACTTAAGGCTGAGAAA
>JAUVOA010000181.1 GCA_030599445.1 Atribacterota bacterium
AAAAATCAAGATAATTTTAAACTTTTTTATGCAACTTTCTTTAACTCTTTTCTAATAATGTAATCCCTGTCTTCGATTAACATTTTATAGATGACTTTAATTAATTGCCGGGCCAGGCAGCGAAGAGTATGATTATGACTTTTTCCTTCTGCCCGTTTTTTTAGATAGTAAGCCCTGCATTGAAAACTAAGACGGATACTGCATCCGGCCATATTAATTAAAGTTTGTTTACATATTTTATTGGCTTTATACACTGCTTTGGCTTTAGTTACCTTCCCTGAATTATTATCTACGCAGGCTACCCCACTATAGATAGCCAACTGTTTTCCAGAAGGGAAACGATTAATATCTCCGATCTCTCCGATTAATCTGCTGGCCAGTTTAGTAGCAACTCCGGGGATAGTCTTTAAATGGTTAACCTCTTTACTCTTTTCTCCTATTTCATCCAGGCTTTTATCTATATCCTTAATCTCTTCTTGTAGTTCTAATATACGCTTAGCATAAGAGAAGATGATCGTTTTGTATATATCGGTTAGACCAGGCATATACTCTATATTATTTAACCTTTTAAGTAGAAAAGGAGCTTGTTTTGTCCCCATTCCCTTTATCTTCAGTAGTGATTTAAGGGTAATTCTTTTATACTTAGAAAAATCAGGATACCTGGTTAAAATAGTGATAAGCTTTTTACTCTTTGCTTTACCCACTTCTAATATCTGGGGACATACTTCCAGTAATTTCTTTCTCAATCGGTTAACCAGCCTTACCTTCTCATCAATTAAAGTCTGCTGGTGGCGGGAGAGGAGCTTCAGGCTTTCGGTTAGAGGAGAGGGTTTCTCTATCTTGATAAATACCTTCTCTCTTTCACTATTTATATAGTCTTTTAATTTTAAGATCTTGGAGAGCATCAGAGAATCTCTTTCATCATCTCTCCATTCACCGGCAAAGGCCTCTCTGAATCTCTTTAATTTGAAGTTGTCTACATTGTAGAGGGTGAATCCTTGATCAAGTAGTATCCTATCAAGTGGGGCACTATAGCCGTTCTTTCCCTCTAAGGCGAAGGATAGCTTTCCTCTTTCTTGTTTCTCTAACTGCTTGAATAGTTTTATGTTCTCAGTAAATTCATTCAGTTTGTGAGATATTTTTTTGTTGCAAAGGACATTATCTTCCTCATCTAAGATGATTATGTGGTGAGATTCGCTTCCTACATCAATTCCTCCGGATAGTCTTTTCATCTTTCTTACCTCCTATTTTTATACGGCCTTGCCCCTATAAAATCCCGTCTATAATAGCCACTTTTTATAGGCATCTTCCCATTAGACTATTGATAGAGGCAGAGGAACATCCGGCAGTTCAGGCTGAGTCACAAAGATCTAGTCTTTTGACAGCCCCCAGAAGCCACAAATGTTCCTCTGGCCATATATTCTATTTTTGCATAAAGAAAGTTATTTGACTATCCTAATGTTTATAGATTATTCTATAGTTATAAAATGCTTTTTTTAATTATAGACCCCATTAATCCTCACTTCAATTCTTCCCGCCGTATCAATTCCCAGTATATTGTTTTTTGGTTTAAACAGGCCGGCCATTATGCGTGCCACGTAAGGTGTACCCGTCAGGAAATGCCAGTCTAATGGAGTTACATCTGCAGCATGCACTTTTACCAGCACCTCATCATCATTGGGGACGGGCTTTTCTATTTCCTTGAGTTCAAGAACATCGGGTGAACCGTAGTTATAATAGACCATTGCTTTCATCTTATTCTCCTTTCTGATGCATCTTGTATCAAAGCGATTTTATTTATTTTAAGGGTGATTTACATATAAAAAATTAAATATCCTTGCCCTTTTCCAATCGTGTTGACTGATAATGGCTAATAAATAGAAATAACCATCCCAATACCAAAAAGACCATTATTGCAACAGGACTACCAGGAACTGAACCTTCAAAGACTTTTTGAAACGGTCTGGCAAGCGCTCCGCAAAGATACCACATAGCCATTATAAGAAATACGTAACCGACTAATTGAAATTCTGCTGCTGTTTTTGCCGACTCCTCAAGCACTGCATACCTTCTCGCCCAAAACCAGAGTATTCCAAAAAAGAATAATAAAATTAAAGCCCCTCCCATGCCATATAGAGGCGGCCAATGTACGGGTGATGGTAAAGTACCAAACTTCTCTAAAATATCAATCAACAATACGGCAAATGTTCCTATTCCAAATAACCAGATGTGCGAACTTTTCGCTTGAATATAAATCAGTAAACCGATACCAACCAATATGGCTCCCAGTGGAACAGATACCCCCCATAATCCGAACAAGGGACTGGTATATGTCCAAATTGTTTCTCTTACCTGGTCATTTGATAAATGTCGGTAAGCTCCGCGAACCCAATAGCTGGCAATAAAGCCCATTATGATAATATACAGAGCACCTATCCAAAATATGATTAGACCAACTTTTTGTCTTTTCATTTTTTTAACCTCCCTGTTGGTTAAGATTTTTTATATAAATTTATTGTACTTTCCCAGTAAATTTAAAAATAATGTAATTCTTTTCTATCATGCGCGAACTCGCATTATATATTGAAATAAAATAAATTTTAATATATAAAACAATTTCTTCTATTTATTACCCCGGCTTCTTAAAAAAAGCTTTAATCGCACCGGCAACAACCCAGCATACAATACCGGCAAAAAGAGCGGGAGTACTCTCCAATAAGTGGAAGGCCGGACCAGCCAAAATTAAAATAAATCCCACTACTCCCAGAACCGCTGCAACAATTTTTGCAGTCTGATTTTCCATTTTCAGACACCTCCTGAAATTAGATTTATATATGCGAGTTCGCTATGGGAATAACCCCAGAAACATCTATTAACTTTCTCTTATAATTTTCTTAAAGAAATATCCCCGGAAACAGTCTTTAACTTAATGGTAATTCCTCCTGTACCAACTTCTCCCTGCAATTTTCTTTCACTGACACTATCTATTAAAACCTTAAATCCGCTATTAATTTCCCCGGAAACAGTATTTATATCTAAATCAAAGGAAGCATCATCAGGTAAGTACAGGGTTATATCACCACTAACTGCAGATAAAGACATGCCGGAAGCATCTTTATCTATAACTTTTAACTCAGCTCGAATCTTCCCACTGACGGTATGCAAATAAGATAAATCCCCTTGAGAATCCCGGAAAACAAGGTCACCACTTACCGAACTAGCTTTTATATCCCCCTTAATCTCCTGTGCACGGACCTCTCCACTGGTAGTATGAAGGTCTAAATCGCCAACAAGGTTTGCCAGATCAAGATCACCACTTGTTGAAGACCAAGCAAGATCTCTCTGGACATTACCTATAACAACATCTCCGCTGGTAGTTTTAACCTCTACATTTCCCCGGATATTCTCCAATTTTATCTTTCCACTAACCGTTTTGGCATAAACACGGTTAAGGTGTTCTCCTATTTGAATCGTTCCGCTTACTGATTCCAGTCGGACACTGGTTGTTTCAGGAATCCATAGCTGGTAGTCTACCCGGGCATTCCTAATCCAAGAAAATACGGGATAGCGGGTGTGAATTTTGAGGTTTTTTGGCTGGCTTACGATTTCAATCTCAATTTTATCTAAAAATTCTTCCGGATCACCTATTCCCCAGGAACTAATAGATTTGGTAGCAACCATCTTCACCTCTTCCTTATCCCAGGAATAGACCATAATTTCACCGGCAACGTTATTTAGGGAGAAAGAGCCGGTCTTCTGTAATAAAAAGCTCTCTTCTATAACCTCCTCCATCCGGTCAGCCCAGGCATTGGTAGTTAACAAAACTAAAAAAATTAAAATTAATAGAAAAATGATAGATCTTTTCATTTTAATTCCCTCTTTTAAATTTAAATTTGTTCATTTTTTTCTCTTTTTCTGTTCAATCAAATGTAAACATCCATCGGCCCACTCTATCCCGGCAGCAATACTCTTATGCTCCTTCTTAACTATTAAACTCCAATAAAAAGCATCCTCTTTAAACTTCTTTTCCCGACTATAATCCTTGATCCATTGTTCAACTTTATTTAAA
>JAUVOA010000226.1 GCA_030599445.1 Atribacterota bacterium
ATATGATAAAGGCTGCTGAATACGGGGCTACACAAATATCCACTTATCCTTTTATAGATTTTACCTATGCTAATAATGAACAAAAGCCTTTAAACAAAAAGGAAAAGAAGATATTATTAAACTCGATTGTAAAGACTAGCGAAGAAATCGGATTTACCAGAACCTCTGTCTGGACTTTTGCCAAAAAAGATACCCCCAAATATTCTTCTATTACAAGAGATAACTTTCTCGGATTCGGCCCCAGTGCAACTACTCTGCTTAAGGATAATTTTCGCATAAATACTTTTTCGGTAACCGAATATATAAATACCCTGGAGGATAACAGAATTCCGACTGCTTTAATATTCGATTTTTCTGAACGGGCAAGATATTTGTATTGGCTGTTTTGGAGCTGTTATAATTTAGATATTAATAAGAATAATTTTATTCAATTATTCAATAAAGACCTCGATTCTGAATTTTGGTGGGAAATAAAGCTGGGAAAGTTATTGGGAATAATAGAAAATAATGGGGATGGTTATAAATTAACCGATAAAGGGGCTTATCTTTTTCACTTAGTCGAGCAAAAATATACTAATCAATATATTGATAAGACCTGGAGAATGGCAAGGAAAACTCCCTGGCCGGAGAAAATAGTCCTTTATTAAACCCTTAAACCCGCCAGGGAGATTGTAAATATTGGACTTACTCTTCAAAGTTTTGATCTTTTACATCCCCAAGGGCCGGAAGCTTTCCATATGTCATTAAACTTCTCTGATTTAGTAATCGCATTAAGCGGTTTATAAAGAAATTTTTCTATCTCTTTAGCTACTGATGACAACTTCTCAGGTACGCGTTTTATATCTCCTTTATTCAAGAATGCTTTCCAAAGTGTCTGCCGATCAGATTTTTCGTCATAGATTTCTTTTGCAAACAATTTTTTACCCTCCGGAACCTCTGTTTTGCGATATGCGAAAGTTCTTCTTATCGCTTCGGTAAGTTTTGAACCCTCAAAATCAAATTGTTGCAGCATAAGCCAAATATCATAAAAATCTTTCATTCGACTATTAAGAAGGCCAAGTTTAATCATTGCCTCAAATTTCTCGCTGACAACGCTTTCTGCCGGGTAACCTTTAAGATGAGGTTTGGGAAAATCCAAAATAACAGGATATTCAATAAGTTTCGATTTTGGATAAGTAATATCGCCAAATCCGATATCAATCTGCATGTAAATGCGAGAACGATCGAGAAATCCCAAAAACTTCATCCGTACACCTTCATAATCCGCATCTTCTTTTATCCTCTGTCCTTTCACAGTTTCAGGATCAAAGACAAGACCGTCAGGAACAACTTCCGTTCTACAGACATCTTTTATCATTTTCTCAATGTTTGTTATCTGATTATTAAATCGTGCCAAGAAATCAATATCGAGTGTACTTCTCCGCTCCGGAACACGCCAAACTATAAACATTAGTGCGCCTTTTAGAATAAATTTGTTAGCATATTCTGAACAGCTAAACCGATAAAGAAATCTTTCTATCCCAAAATATTGCAATACTTCCGCGAAAGGACGATTTGTTTCTTTCGCTTTATTTTGTAGTTTCGCCCGTATAGAGGCTCGTATATTTTTGATATCTTTTTTCATAGCATAGCTTCCAAAATAGGTTTGATAATATTATCAACACGGCAAATCTCCGCATATTGCATAATCTCTTTAGGCTGTACGCCTTTTTCTGTTATAGCAATCTTAAGAGCTTCTCTGGCGACATCCATTCCAATCTTATTGCGGAATTTAAAACAATCGGCAACTGTTTTAGCAAGGCTATAAACTTTTATCTGATATCCCTCAATTTCAAATTTTTCAATGCCTGCTTCCCATGCTTTGGATGCGAAGTGATAGAATTTAACCGGAGGATAATTAATCTTATTAGCCCATGCACCACGGGGAATTGCTATATTAACATAGCGGGGTATCTCGCTTGTTGCTTCATAAAAAGCAAGCGCAGAAAGTAAACATACAACTCCTTTTGAAACTTTGATTGACACAGCTACCAGATCCGGGTTTGACAGGGTAAAGCCATCAGATAGTCTATACAGGGCACGATCAACTTTCTGAATTCGGCCAGAATCCAGGTTATCCTTAAGAAAAGCTTTGTTAAAGCCAGCTTTGATAATTTCCTTAAAGCTGACCATTCCTCCTCTTTTCTTCAGAAATTCTATAAACTTTTTCTCTTTTGTACTCATAATAGTTATCCCTATTTCTATACATTTGTTAATAAGTGTATAGCATTAGGAAATTAATGTCAAGTATTATGTTTTTCGATGTTTTTCGGTTCAAGGGAAAACAAATACATAAGAGGCGATGCGAAAGACGGTGAACGTAAACGGGATCAGATTTCACAACTTCACAAAATACTCAAAATGACAGGTAACCCTTTATTTGTAAGCGTTTCATCACTTTTATGTATTATGAAATTATCGTTTTCTGAAGCCCTTTGTTTTAAAGGCTTTCAGATCCCCTTCAGGAATGCCCCAAAAACGCACGTAGAGTGCCTTTAAACACACGCAAAAATTTAAAAAATCGGTAATTTACTACCCTGATTTTGGGGTATTTTTACCTCCCCGAAATTCTGAAACCCTTATAAGTAGCCATTTTCAGTTTTTGAAAGAGTGAAATTTTAGTCAAAAAAGTGCTATTTTTGAGGGGTAAAGTATGGTCAACCCAAAAAAATGCGCCTACGAACGTTCTCAGCATCTTTCTCTCAAAACCCTTATGGTATAGGCTTTCGTAAATGCATTTTTTAAACAAATTTTACTTTTAAGGGAAGTAAATTATCTAACCTACCCTCAGACGGGTCGGATAAATCCGACCCCTACACTACCGATGGCGTATATCAATACACCCCAACTGCAAAAAGATGGTTTTTGCTTGTTTTGTAAGATAATAAAACTTGTGGAAAAGTTAATTTAAAAGAATAAATGAAAATATAAAAATTGTCCTTGTAAAAAGAGAAAAGTATTACACGAACCTACGGTAAAAATACGTAATGCCGTAGGTTTGTGTGAGTAAGGTGATAGAATTGAAGAATAAAGTTCTTAAAAAGTACTTGAGTAAATTATTAAAATTGCTTTAGTCAAAAGGTGGAGAGGGAAGGTGATATTGGTTATACTTTTTTAAACTTTTAATGCTTTATAGTTTTATCGTAAATAGTTTCTCCTGTTTTTATAATTTTATGCACAAAATTTTTAGGATTTTGAGTAAGTAATATATTAGAAGAATAAGGTATAGCTTCTATTGATTCATCAATTTCCCAGGATAATTTTGAAAGCAGCTGTAGTTCTTTTAGTTTATGTTTGCCAAAGTCGGGAGAAAATATAGCCAAGTCTATATCGCTAAATTCATCAGGCTTTCCATTTGCCCATGAACCATAAAGAATTACTTTATATATTGTAATATTTTTTTCTAAAGCTTTAATATATTTTCTAATTTTATTTATTATTAC
>JAUVOA010000124.1 GCA_030599445.1 Atribacterota bacterium
AAAGCTATGGGTAATTTATATTTTCCATTTTGAAATTCACTACTTTGCAATATTTCTTTCAAATATACATTTATTCTTTTACGGTTAGGGACTTCGATTCCTACAGCATTTTTACCGGGTATTGGTGCTTCTATCCTGACTGAGGCTACTGCAAAAGACAAAGCAATATCATTGCTTAAATTAGTTATTTTAGATATTTTAACACCTGGTGCAGGATGAATTTCATATCGGGTAACAGTTGGTCCCTGGATTACCCCAACGACTTTTGCATCAATCCCAAAATTAGAAAATGTTCTTTCGAGTGTTTTTACATTTTCCTCAATATTTAATTTGGTATCTGTTTTCTCTTCAGCGTACGAGTCAGACAGTAGAGATAGGGGTGGAAATTGATAGCTGTCTAACTTAGGTTCCTGTTTTGGTCCCTGGTAATCTCTATCGAAAATTGTTTCTCCTTCTAATTTTTTTTCATTTTTCCTGGTTTTTTTAATTTTAAATATTTTTTTAGGTATTTCATCTGTTTCGTATTCTTGATAATCGGGTTTTTCTTTGCGCCTTGAGCTTTTAGATATTTTTGCCCCGATATTTTTTAAAATCTTGTAAATGTTATTCGATATTACCTTTATTTTATTTCCTAATTTGCCAAATATATAAAAATAAGAAGCTTCAGTTATGAATAAGGCAGATATTAAACTGAGAGATATTAGAACAAGATAAGCGCCTTTTGTTCCAAAGTAAAGGTATAAGGAATTGGCAAAATAGTAACCTAACAAACCTCCGCCAGCCCCTTTCATTGCCAATGAATATGAATTGTCGAGTAAAAGTAATCTAATATGGATAAATATAAGAAATATAATAAATAAAAAACCAATACCGAAGAGTTTATGATAAGGATTGGGTGGTTTATAATTAAAAAGAATTACAATTCCTAAAAATAATAATAAGATTGGGAAGATGTAGGCACCAAGACCAATATTGCGAGTTGCGGTTTGAAAAATAATTTTTCCTACGATTCCCATTTTATCAGTGAAGATAAAAGCGAAAATATATAATAAAGAAAATGCAACAATTATTATACTTATGGTTTCATTTTTAGTATTTTTTTTCTTTATTTTCATTTTATTAAAGTCCTCTCGATAAAGATATCCAAATTGTTAAACCAGATATAATCCAAAGATAGTATGAAAAGAAGAATATTTTTCGATTTTTTAATAATCCTATAAATATTTTCATAGCCCCATAGCTTGATATAGCGGCCACTAGCCCGGATAATATCAGAATAGATAAATCTATATTTAAAGAAGATAATTCCCTCATTTTAAACATTGAAGCACCTAAAATAATCGGTACAGATAGTATAAAAGAATATTTTGCCGCAAATTCTCGATCTAAATTTCTTGACAATCCGGCAATAACGGTTAAACCGGACCTCGATATCCCAGGGATAATAGCAACAGCTTGAGCTACTCCTATAATAATAGCATCTTTGCAAGTAATTTCTGAAATATTTTTGTTTCCCTCTGCGTATTTTTTATTACCGAACCAAAGTAAGGCACCTGTAATAATTAACATAAAGGAAGCAATAATAGGTTTACTAAAAAGTATTTCAAAATAAGAACTAAAAGTATATCCAATAATTACTGCCGGTATGGTGCTGATTACTAAAAACCAGGCAAGTTTTGATGATAAATCATTTTTAAAAATATTTACTATATTTTCTCCATGAGATAGTTTATAAATACTGTCAAAAAAAGAAATTACTAATTCCTTAATATCTTTTCTAAAGAGCACTATTACAGCCATAACTGTTCCAAAATGTAAAAATGCTTCAAATACCGCACCTGGTAAATTTAGTTTTAAGAAATACTTTGCTATCACTAAATGCCCGGAACTGCTTACCGGGAAGAATTCAGTTAATCCTTGTATCATCCCTAATAATATTAATGACATATATTCCTCTAACTTTTGGATAATTCATCAATTACCATTAAACTAATGTTATTAGCATGGTCACCAACTCTCTCTAAGTTGCTTATTAAATCTAAAAAAATAACACCGGATTCAGGATAACAAATGCCCTGGTTTAGCCTATTTATATGATTATCACGAAGCTCTTTTTCTATTTTATCAATTTCATCTTCTTTCAGAGCTACCTCTTGTGCCAACTCTATATCTCTATTCTTTAATGCTGAGATTGATTTATTTAAAGAAAATTGAACTTTAGAAAACATATATTTTAGTTCACTTAAAGCTTTTTCACTAAAAGGCAATTTTTCATTTATTTTTTCTTCAGTAAGTTCAGCTAAATTTTCAGCATGGTCACCTACTCTTTCTATATCATTTACTATATTCATTAAATCTGTTAGTCTTTTTGATTGTTTAGGGCTAAGAGATCGTTGAGATATTAATACTAAATATTTGGTGATCTCCTTTTCTAAAGTATTTACCACCCCTTCTTTTAAGTATACATTTTTTAGGATATTTAGGTCATCTTGAACAAAAGACATCATTACATCATTTAGCATGCTCTCAACCATTTCGCCCATTCTAACCAGTTCTTTTGTTGCCTGACTTAAAGCAAGGGATGGTGTATTTAACATATCTTTATTTAGGTAGATGGGGCCTTTCTTAATGACAATTTCTTCACCTGGTAAAAGTTTAACTATAAGTTTAGTAAACAAAGAAAGAAAAGGAAGTAATATTGCTGCATTAATTACATTGAATAAAGTATGAGCATTGGCAATTTGCCTTGGGATACTTGATGAGGTTAACGATACCAGATATGAAAACTTATTTATAAAGAATAGAAATAAAACAACTCCTCCAATATTAAAAAATAGATGAGAAAGAGCAACTCTTTTCCCGGTTATTGAACTCCCTATGCTGGCAATTCCTGCAGTAAAACAAGTTCCTACATTGCTTCCCAGAATAAGGGGGATTGCTGCTTCTATACCTATTATACCCTGAATGGACATGGCAATTACAATTGCAGTAGTAGCACTACTGCTTTGAATTATAGCGGTAAAGATTGCAGCAACCGCGATACCCAATAAAGGGTTGTAAGAAATATTTGTTAATAAACTTAGAAATGGAGCATAATTTCTTAATGGTCTTACTGCATGAGACATAGTATATAAGCCTAAGAACAATATACCAAAACCGAGTAATATTTGGCCAAAGTATTTAGAACTTCTTCTTTTAGATAAATAATTAAATATAAAACCAATTCCAATTGCCGGAAGAGCATATTTCTCTAAACGAAAAGATACAATCTGGGCAGTTACGGTGGTACCTATATTTGCTCCTGCTATTACACTTACAGCTTGTTTTAAACTTAACAATCCTGCGTTAACTAATCCGATAGTTATAACACTTGTTGCACTACTGCTTTGAACAATGGAAGTTATTAAAGCCCCGGTTGCAACACCCATCATTGGTTTATTGGTTAAGAATTCCATAACTTTCTGTATTCTATCACCGGTAACTTTTTGCAAACCATCACTGAGCAGTTGCATCCCGTATAAAAATAATCCCAGACCTCCCACCATACCAAAGATTAGTTCAGTGGTCATTGAATACCTCCGCCTAGGTAAAGTGATAAGTAACGAGTGATAAGTAATGAGTAAATATTATAGCGTAGAGCGTTTAACCTATAGGAACTCAGTATTATAAAATATAGTAATGAGTAACCTGTTTTTATAATTTCTGAAATTTAATCTTATTACTCATTACTTATTACTTGTTACTGTATTTTATGCCGCTATGTCCGAAGCCACCTTCTCCTCTTTTGGTTTTATCCAAGGTCTCTACAAGTTTAAAATTAGGGAAAAATATTTTTTGGATTACTAATTGAGCTATTCTATCTCCTCTTTGTATAATAAACTCTTCTTCACCTAAATTAATTAATATTACCTTTACAATACCTCTATAATCTGAATCAATAGTACCTGGCGTATTTAGTACAGTAATTCCATGTTTAAGAGCCAAACCACTTCGAGGTCTTATTTGACCTTCGTAACCTTTAGGGATCATAATTTTAATTCCGGTGGAAATCAATTTTGTCTTACCCGGTTTTAATACAGTATCTGAAGTTTCTGCGGATAACAAATCAACTCCGGAGGAGAATTCACTTATGGAAACAGGCAAAGGTAAATCTTCGCATCCTCTAACCTTTTCTATTTTTATTTCAATTTTGTTATTCTCCACTACCAAATCCACTTTTTGTTTTATTTATTTCATATTTTTCAAAAAATATCAGTCATATTTTTCATTTTTTTTATCAATATCATTGTTTTCGATATTGTTTTCATCACTATCCATTTTTCTTAAATCAATTCTACCTTGACTATCAATTCCGATACATTTAACTAATATATTGTCGTTGACTCTAACTACATCTTCAACTCTTCCTATACGTTTATGCGATAATTTAGAAATATGGACTAATCCTTCTTTACCAGGAAAGATTTCTACAAAAGCTCCAAAATTAGTTGTCCTGGTTACCTTACCTTCATATGTTTCCCCAACTTTAGCCTCTCTTACCATATCTTCAATCATTTTTTTTGCTTGGTTCAGGGATTCACCATCTGCTGAAGCAATGAATATTTCTCCATCATCTTTAATATCGATAGAGGCACCGGTTACTTCAATAATTCTCTTAATATTTTTTCCACTGGGGCCGATTACCATGCCAATTTTAGTAGGGTCAACATTTATTACTGATATTTTTGGTGCATAGTCAGATAATTTTTCTCGAGATTTTGCCATTGTATTATTCATTTTTTCAAGAATATATAATCTTGCCTCTTTTGATCTTTCTAAAATATCACTCAATGTATTTTTTGGAATACCGGCGATCTTCAAATCCATCTGAATACCGGTGATACCAAGGCTGCTTCCGGCAGCCTTAAAGTCCATATCTCCATAATGATCTTCTAAACCTAAAATATCTGTTAATATTTCTACATTTTCATCTTCTTTTACTAATCCCATAGCGATTCCAGCTACAGGTCTTTTTAGAGGGACCCCTGCGTCAAATAAGGATAGGCTCCCTGCGCAAACGGTAGCCATAGAAGAAGAGCCATTTGATTCTAAAATTTCGGAAACTAAACGAATAGTGTAAGGAAATTCTTCTTCTGAAGGAATTAAAGCTGTTAAAGCCATTTCTGCTAATGAACCATGGCCAATTTCTCTTCTTGATTGTCCTCTTCTGGGCCTTACTTCGCCAACACTAAAAGGAGGAAAATTGTAATGCAAATAAAACCTTTCCGATGATTCTTCTTCCAGGGTATCTATAA
>JAUVOA010000106.1 GCA_030599445.1 Atribacterota bacterium
CCCTACCAAATCATATGCATTAACTGAAATGGGAGTTGAAAAAGGAAAGACGCCTTCAACCGAGGAAATAGTCAGCAAGATAAGTAATAAAATTAAAAAAGACTTACCACTTAAGGCTGAGAAAGAGAATAATACTGAAGGTGATAAAAATTCAGAATGTTCCTGCTGTTCTTGTTGAAAATAAAAATAAAATCAGATGTGAAAGGATGCTAACTAAATGAAGAGAAGAAGATATATTTATATCATAATTTTTTTAGTACTTTTAGCTGCCGTTTTTGGTTTTAAAAAGGTATCTAATAACACTGAAACTAGTTTAACTCAAGAAGATGTAACAACTAATGAGATAAAAGTGACCTTTGTAGAACTTGGATCGGTTGGCTGTATCCCTTGCGATAAGATGCAGCCAATTATGAAAGAAATTGAAGAAGAATATAAAGGACAAGTAAAAGTAGTTTTTTACGATGTGAAGACCTCAGAAGGCAAGCCTTACATTAAGGAATTTGGCATTAGGGCAATTCCAACTCAAGTCTTTCTTGATAAAGATGAAAATGAATATTTTAGGCATCTAGGGTTTTTTGCCAAAGATGAATTAATTAAAATTCTTAAAATGCAAGGAGTTAAGTAATGATAAGAACTATTTTTGAATGGTTATCTAATTCTCTTCAATTAAATCCAATTATTGCCTTAACTGCTTCTTTTATCTGGGGAATATGCAGCATATTATTAAGTCCTTGTCATTTAGCCAGCATTCCCTTAATTATAGCGTTTATCGGAGAGCAGGGTAAGATGTCAACTAAAAGAGCTTTCTGGCTGGCAACTTCCTTTTCTCTGGGTATTTTAACAACTATTGCTGCTATCGGTCTTATTACCGGACTTTTAGGTCGCATGCTGGGCGATATCGGTTCTTATGGAAATTATATAGTGGCAGCAATTTTTTTCATTATAGGTTTTCATCTTTTAGAAGTCATTCAATTACCTTTTCTGGGAAAAACTAATCAACCAGCCTTTCGGAAAAAAGGGCTGTTAGCAGCTTTTGTATTAGGTCTTATTTTTGGTATCGCTCTTGGTCCCTGCTCCTTTGCTTATATGGCACCGATGTTGGGTATTGTATTTACAATATCAGTAACACAATTTTTCTATGGAGCTGCACTTCTTTTTGCTTACGGTATTGGTCATTGTTCGATAATAGTCTTAGCCGGCACCTTTACAGAAATTGTTCAAAAGTATTTAAATTGGAATGAAAAATCTAAAGGCACAGTTTTAATTAAAAAAATATGTGGTGTTCTAATTATTTTAGGCGGGATGTATTTAATTTGGACTAGTTAAAAGGAGATTAACTATGGTTAAAGAAACAAATGGAGGCCTAAATGTTTTTGAAAAATATCTAACGGTATGGGTCTTATTATGTATTATTATTGGAATTATTTTTGGTAAGGTTATTCCCGGGGTAGCAAAATATCTTGACAGATCAGCAATTTATATTGGTGAAGCGCCGGTTGTCTCTATCCCGATTGCAATTTGCCTATTTTTTATGATGTATCCGATTATGGTAAAGATTGACTTTGGAGAAGTCCTAAAAGCAGGAAAATCTATTAAACCGGTTGGACTGACTTTATTTGCTAACTGGGTAATAAAACCTTTTACTATGTATGCTATATCTATCTTTTTTTTAGGTTTTCTTTTTAAAAATTTTATTGGGAGCGAGGCAATAGATTTAGTAAAACTTCCACCTGGAGCAGATTGGGCAGTGGGAACAATTCATGGAGCAGGAACAGTCGTTATAGATAATGGCCTGAAAATGCTTCAAATTCCTCTGTGGAGAAGTTTTCTTGCAGGAAATATTTTATTAGGTATTGCTCCATGTACAGCAATGGTCTTAGTCTGGGGTTTCCTGGCGAAAGGCAATGCCGGGCATACGCTGGTTATGGTAGCAATAAATTCTCTAACTATGCTCCTTTTATATGGACCACTTGGCGGGTTTCTGCTTGGCGTGGGAAGATTACCTGTCCCCTGGCAAGCACTATTGCTTTCAATAAGCATTTATGTTGCCCTGCCCTTAGTGGCGGGTTATTTTTCCAGAAAATGGATAATAAAAGCAAAGGGCGAAAAATGGTTTAAAGAGAACTTTTTACATCTGCTTACTCCAGTATCAATTATTGCCCTTTTATTTACTTTAATCTTACTTTTTTCCTTTAAAGGTGAAATTATTTTAACTAAACCTCTAACTATACTATGGATAGCTATTCCACTTTTTATCCAAACTAACCTTATCTTTTTTCTCACCTATGGATTAGCAAAACTATTGAAACTTAATTATGAAGATGCTGCTCCTTCTGCCTTAATTGGTGCGAGTAATCATTTTGAGGTGGCCATTGCTACTGCAATAATGGTTTTTGGTATATCTTCTGGTGCTGCTTTAGCAACAGTGGTAGGAGTTTTAATTGAAGTTCCGGTAATGTTGATGCTTGTTTCTGTTTGTAAGAAAACGCGAAATTTCTTCTAAAATCAAATTGCCTGCCTATAGTTTTTATTTATTTTTTTTCTGTGTCCCGAAAAAAGATAAAATATATAATATAGGCAGGTAATTTATTATATTTACTCAGTTAGTAATTTTTTATAATAAGATGAACTTCCAGTTTTGAGTATTTCCAAGATGATACTTTCGGTTATTTTGCCTACTCCGTTTATTCTTTTTAATTCTCTCTTCATTGATAATAAAGACTCTTTTAGTCGTGAGATTGAATAGGCGGCATAACCATAGGGAGAAGTTCTTCCTTTTAGTTTTAAAAGATAATCAATATGCTCTAATATTACTACCACTAAATCATTTTCTTCTAAAATATCTTTATAAAGGGCAAGAGGAATACGAGGAGGAATCTTATATTTTTTCATTATGCTATTAAAGGTTAGATTTATGGAATTATAATATTCTCCTGCCGCTTCGCCCCATTTGTTTTTTTGATATATATTTTCATATTCTACAATAAGTTTCGGATACTTATTTCTGAGTGTCTTAAAAAAATAATCTTTCTGTCTGCCTTCTTTTAAGGTCATTCCTCCAAAGATGATAAAGTCTAAGTTTACTTCACTTGCCTTTCTTATAGTCTCTTCCATTAATTTTGGCGTGTCAGTTATAAAAGGAATAACCGGAAGTAAAAACATACCACAGGCAATTCCTTCATTTTTAAAAAAGGTGAGGGTTTTCAATCTTTCACTGGGAGGAGGGACGCCGGGCTCAAAGATAGCGCTTATCTCATCATTTACTGAGGAGAAACTAAAACTTACAATCGCTCTATCTTTTCTGTTAATTTTTTTTAAAATATCGATATCTCTCCTAATAAGCGTTGACTTGGTAAGAATATGAACGGGAAAATTATATTCATCCATTAGTTCGAGAACTTTTTGGCTTAATTGATACTTCTCTTCAATTGGTTGATAGCTATCACCGACACCGCCGCCTATCATCACAAAACTTCGTTTGAAAGGGATGCGTTTTCTTTTCGGATCTAGTTCCCGACGTAAAATTTCTATAGCATTTATTTTGACCGTTACATTTTCCCCGAACTCCCCATCTACATAATAACCCTCTGACCTTCCATCACAATAGATACAATTGTGGGTACAACCCCTGTATAAATTCATTCCGTAACGGGAGATAAACCAGGAATCTATCTTCTTATATTTACGTAATATTGATTTTGCTTCAATTTCCCGGATAGTCATCTCTTCTATATATCCTTTTCTTGTATCTATATTCATCTACTTTTAATAAATTCATCACTTTGATAATATTTCCATATCTTATCCAACCTCTATCTGTTATCTATTCACATTTTAAAAGTCTTAAAATTCAAACTTTTATGTATTATTCGCTAAATCTATTTCTTTCTCCTGCATTATATTTTTTAAATTTTTCTTTTTTATTACTTCCCTCCTTAACCTAAATTCCTTCCTTAGTTTAAAGTTATAAGTGAGATATAAAATATTCTACTATATTTCTCTCTACCTTGGTGTGAAAGGATTAAAATAAGGGAGAGCTTTGAAAATTTAAAAGAGGTTAATTATACTGGTTGGGGAATTATAAGGGGTCAAAATACTCCTAATTTTGAGTTACTATATTACTATTTTTTGGATTTTTTCGTGCGCTATAGAGCATTTTTTAAATGGTCGGGGCGAGAGGATTTGAACCTCCGACCTCTTGGTCCCGAACCAAGCGCGCTTACCAAACTGCGCTACGCCCCGAAAAATATAAGATATACGATTAATTATCTTTCATTATCACTATTGAATTATATCATAACCATCTATTCGGGGCTACTAATTTATTAGTATTGAGTATCACGTTAAGAAAGAGAAAGAAAATAAATTAAGGATAATTAGAGAAAAGACTCAAGTATAACTTTTCGTCTAAGCACCCCGTTAAAATTTATAGTAAATTTTCATTTTGTTTTTATTTAGTATAGTTATTTTATTTAATTACTAATTTTAATTTACTGGCGATGAAGGAGGCAGCGATAATTTTTAAAATATCTCCGGGTAAAAAAGGCAGCATACCGACTGTTATTGCTTTTTTTATTCCTATCCCTGTGATCAAAGATAATTGAGTTATACCTATAATATATAGAATTATAGTTCCTATTATACCTGCAAGAAAATAATAAAAAATATTCTTTTCTTTTTTTAACTCTATTATCTTCCCAATAATATAAGCAGAAATTATAAATCCAAATAAAAAGCCTCCAGTTGGCCCAAATAAAATACCTATTCCGGCCTTAAAACCAGCAAAAACCGGCAAACCTACTATACCCAACAACACATAGATTATCTGGCTTGACGTTCCCATAACGCTTCCCAGGGTCATAGCAGCCAAAAGAGTAAATAAAGTCTGCAAAGTAAGAGGGACAGGATAAAGGGGAATGGAAATAAATGCTCCCACTGCAGTTAAAGCAGCAAATAAAGAGATTAAAATCATCTCGCGAATATTTATTTTTGACAATTTTCAAATCCTCTGGTTTCCTGATAAATTATTGTTAACCAAAATAATATCTTAAGTTAACGATAATGTCAAAAAAATTTAAATGATAGTCCCGGAAATTATTTCTGCCAGTTCGCCATCTTCTTTTTTTAAAATCAGTGCTCCTTCTTCGTTTATGTTTACTACTTCTCCTGTAACAATTCTCTCTCCCAAATCTACCCTTATCTTTCTACCCAGAGTATGGGAGTACAATTTCCATTCCTTTAAAATAGAAGGAAATTCTCTTCTTTTTAAACTTTCGTAATACTTTTCAAATTCCTGTAAGAAGATTTGTACCACCTTAACCCGTAAAATCTCTTTGCCTGAAACTTCTTTTAAAGAAATTGTATTCTCTTGAATATCTTCGGGAAACTCTCGATGATTTATATTCACATTTATACCTATTCCCACTACTATCCAATTTATTATATCTAACTCGGCACTCATTTCAGTCAGTATTCCACATACTTTTTTCTCATTTATTAATATATCATTGGGCCATTTTATTTGAGGTCTAATCTGAGTGTATATCTTGATAGCCTTTACTGCTGCTACTGCAGTCATCAAAGTTATTCGAGATATATAAGCAGGAGAAAGTTGAGGGTATAATATTATGGAAAGCCAGATACCTCCAGCAGGTGAAAACCATTCCCGGCCTAATCTCCCCTTCCCTGCACTCTGCTTTTCAGCAATAATTAACGCACCTTCGTCTATTCCCTCTGCTCTGTGTAAGGCTTTCTCTTTAGCTATTATATTGGTAGATTTTAATTCGGGGAAATAGTATATTTCTTTGCCGATATAGTTTGTAGATAATCCTCTTTGAATTTCTTGCGGAAGTAAAAG
>JAUVOA010000313.1 GCA_030599445.1 Atribacterota bacterium
TAAACAAATAATCAAAAATAAGGCGTCCCCGGTTCGGAACAACGGACATTTTAATATACTTGTTCTCTATTATAATTATATCAGGATTAGTTTTCGTAGTTGCCAACTCGGCTGCCGGCATAACATACTCATCGGTTAAAATTGTAACATTAACATCTTCAGGGGGTGTAAGAATAACTTCAGTAGTGGATGAAGTGTTAATTTTTTCAAGAGAAAAAGGCTGCTCTGATACCGAAGCTGCTTTAGTATAACCAAATATAATAACCATTAAGATAATCGTAAATATTAATGTTAAGAAAATCACTTTAATTCTATTTATTATTAACATAAATTTTCCCCCATATACTGTTTTATGCAATAAGTAGTAACCTTTCTAATCTTAGCAATGATAATTAGATAAGAATAAAATTAAATCTTTTTCTTTATTGTTTTAATGCACCTCCCATGAAACCTCTAATAAATTGCCTTGCTACAGGAAAAAATAGTACAATAACTGGCACGATTATTAACATCGAACCTGCCAAAAGGGGACCCCACTCAATATACTGTTCAGCTGTAAGAGTCGCCAGTCCCAGAGTAACCGTTCTTTTACTGCTGCTTAATAGTAGAATTGATGCAAACATATACTCACCCCAAGCAATTACAAACGAATACACCGCTACCGTTACAATTCCAGGGGCAGCTAATGGAAAAGTAATCTTTAAAAAAATAATCATTCGACTAGCACCATCAACAGTTGCCGCTTCCTCTAATTCTATTGGTATGGTTCGAAAGAAAGAAGTCAGCAACCAAGTACAGAATGGTGCAGATAGAGCAGTATAAATAATTATTAAACCCATATGTGTATCCAGCAACCCTAAATTTTGAAACATTTTATAAATAGGGATAAGTAACAAAACTGTAGGAAATACATAAATAAATAACATTGATCGAGCCAAAACATCTCTTCCCGGATATTGATATCTAGCCATACCATAACCTCCAAGTGAGGCAATCGGAACAGAAAGCAATACAGTGCCCAATGAAACCTTTAAGCTATTTAAAAGAAATAAAGGGAAATTTCTAATGGGTGTTTGTACTGAAATTAAACTCACATAATTAGCCAGGGTAAATTTCTGAGGAAAAAAACCTGTCCCAAAGAATATCAGTTCAAGTAGAGGTTTAAAAGAAGAGATAAGTATGCAGAAGACTGGAAACAAAACTATCGCTAACAGTATTATCACTCCAATATAGGTTAAAAAATTATTTATCCCTTTAGTAACCATGATTATCTTATTGAACTCCATCTATTATTTAAAAATTTATAGATAACTTTCATCCTCTCTTTTTGGAGAAAGGAACTTAAAGTACAGTATGCCCATAACCATCAGGAGAGCAGCACCTATTGTAGCTATTGCTGCCCCCTCCCCAAGACGAAATACTTTGAATGCTCTTCTATAAACCAATATAGTAAGTGTTTGCATTATATGACCTGGTCCACCCTCTGTAGTAAGCCAGATTGTATCAAAGGTATTAAAATTCCAAACCAAGATAAGATATCCCATAAACCAGATTACCTTTCCCAGCAAGGGAAAAGTTATATAAATAAACTGCTTCCAAAAATTAGCTCCATCCACACGAGCAGCTTCGTAAACCTCTCTCGGAATAGTTTGTAAAGCAGTAAGTATTAGCAGGGTGCCAAAAGGAAGCCATTTCCATGTATTTAAAATAATAAGAGTTGGCATGGCTGTACTTTTTGAACCAAGAAAACTTATTTGAGTGCCTATTGTATTCTTAAGAATTTCATTAAAAATCCCAATTCCAGGTAATAACATCCACCTCATTGACACTGCTAGAGCAACCATTGGAATTATCCAGGGCAAAAGAATAAGAGTTCGCGCGAAGTGCATGCCCCTTAATTTCTGATTTAGCAGAATTGCTACCCCTAAAGGTATGATTAATTGTAGAATTAAATTACCAAATGTCCAAATGAACGAACTTCTAACACTTTTCCAGAAAACCGGTTCACTAAAGATTGATCGGTAATTATCCAGCCCAACAAATATTCCTTCTTGTGCTCCCAGTCGTATATTATAAAAAGAGGAGATTAGAACTTGGCTCAATGGATAGATGAAAATTATTCCTATTAAAACTAATATTGGAAGAATATATAAGTAAGTAACTAAACTTACTCTTTTATATCTTTTCATTTGTGCTTCTTTCCAGTAAAGAGCTTTACATCATTTATAGCAACATAGCAACAGTTCCATTTTTTATGGAACTGTTGCTATGTTAATAAAATTCAACAACTTTACTTATTTACTACCAACCGGTACAGAATATTTTTCCATCTCATTATGTCCCCACTCAACAGCATCCTCAACTGTCATTCCGCCTGTGACTATTCTGTTTACCACTTCTGCCAGGATATTCGCTCCCGTAATATCACCAATACCCAGGTTTACCCAACGCCCGTATTCAAAACCATACAAACTTGCATCCTCAAGTGCCTTAATTGCAGCTCTGTTCATTTCCTCATAGCGAGAGATTATTGGGTCCGCCCAGAACTCTGGGGCTTCCTGTGCAGCAATGGTTACCGGGTAAAAAGCACCAGGTTCTTGCACTGCGGTCAATATATAATTAATATCGGGCCTCATTATAAACCTGATAAAATCATAAGTCGCTTCTAAATGTCCTGGCCGCTCTGCTGTCCACTTATA
>JAUVOA010000117.1 GCA_030599445.1 Atribacterota bacterium
CTTATTAACTCATCCCAGAGGTCAAAAAAATAACCTTTTTTAATTTTTTTATAACTTAATATTAATACGACAAAGGTTTTAAAAAATCCTGCTTTTTAAAAGAAAAAGTTTTTTACAAGATGCGAGTTGCAAGGTACAAGTTGCATGTTTTTAGAAAAGAGGGGGGGAATGGATTACCGCGCTTTCTCCGAAAGCTCATAGTAACAGAGGGATTAAAACTAACAATATTTACTTAAAAACAATTATCAAGGGGACGGTTCTTCTGACAATCCACTCACTCAAACCCTTATAAAATAAGGCTTTCCGCCCACACCCAAAATAAGCCATTTTAAGCTACCTTAAGCGCCTATTTCAAAAATAAGAACAATCACCTTCCCCCACCTCAAGAAACGCTGCTACGACGATATTTCTCTGAAAGCCTTATTTTACAAGGCTTTCAAGCTCATAAAAATGTACATTTTTGCCCTTTTTTACCTCATTTTCTTCATATTTTCGAAGCACTGATACTATCCTATATAACAAAAAAACGCAGAAACCCTTATATTTTCTATGTTTTAGAGCTTTACTATTTTTTTATATAAAAACTGATAATCCTCTAATTCTATATATATTAATCTCTCTTGTTTATGCCGTATCTTTCGTAATGACAGAGGGTGAAGTGTGTAAAATCTGTGGGAAAAGGCCTTCCTGAAAGCCTTATAAAATAAGGGATTCAGAAAAAAACACCGTATACGCCTTTAGACGCATAATTTTAAAAAATAGGTACTTTACCCCTTAAAAAATCGCACTTTTTTGACTAAAATTTCACTCTTTTAAAAACTGAAAGTAGCTATTTATAAGGGTTTTAAGATTTTAAGAAGGCAAAAATAGGCCAAAAATGGGGGTCGTAATTGCCAATTTTTCGAAAATTGAGGCCCGTTTGAAGGCACTCTACGTGCGTAAAAAGGGCATTCCTGAAGGGGGTCTGAAAGCCTTGTAAATAAAGGGTTTTAAGTAGGGGTAAATATATCAAAATAAGGACATATGTCCTCCTAACATCCCCCTAACATTTTATTCTTCTTTTTCTTCCCATTTTAGAGATCTACTGACTGCTTTCTTCCAACCCTTATATAATTTTTCTTTTGTTTTCTTTTCCATATTGGGGGAAAATTCTTTATCTGCTTTCCATTTCTGAGCAATCTCCTCTTTGTCTTTCCAATAACCAACCGCTAAACCAGAAAGATATGCTGCTCCTAAAGCAGTAGTTTCAACAATCTGAGGTCTTACCACGGGAACTCCTAAAATATCGGATTGGAATTGCATTAGGAAATTATCTCTTACTGCTCCGCCATCCACTTTCAGTTTTTTTAAATTAATTCCTGAATCTTTCTGAATAACTTCCAGGACATCACGGCTTTGATAAGCTATTGATTCCTCTGCTGCTCTTAGGATATGTTCTTTCTTTGCCCCCCGGGTTAGACCTACAATAATACCCCGAGCATACATATCCCAATAGGGGGCACCAAGACCCACAAATGCGGGGACTAAATAAACTCCATTAGTATCTTTAACTTTTAAGGCATATTTTTCAATTTCATCCGAACTTTTTATCAGACCGATTTCATCTCTTAACCATTGGACTACTGCTCCGCCGATAAAAATACTCCCTTCTAAAGCATATTCTACTTTACCATTAACCCCCCAGGCAATAGTAGTCAAAAGACCATTCTTGGAGGGAACAATTTTTTCTCCGGTATTCATCAAGATAAAACATCCGGTTCCATAAGTATTTTTGGCCATACCCGTTTCATAACAGGCCTGGCCAAAAAGGGCTGCCTGCTGGTCTCCGGCATCACCAGAGATGGGAATTTCTGCTCCAAATATTTCCTTATCTGTACTGCCATAAATATAACTTGAAGGCAGAGCTTTAGGGAGCATCTCTCGGGGAATATCCAGTTCTGTTAATATCTCCTCATCCCAATCGAGATTATGGATATTAAATAACATTGTGCGAGAAGCATTAGAATAGTCGATTACGTGAGTTTTGCCTTTAGTTAGATTCCAGATAAGCCAGCTGTCCACTGTACCAAATAAAACTTCTCCTTTTTGGGCTTTCTTCCTGACCCCACTTACATTATCTAACATCCACTTAATCTTGGTGCCGGAAAAATAGGCATCAACTACCAGCCCGGTCTTCTTTTGGATAATCTTTGCCAGCCCTTTCTTTTTAAGCTGGTCACATATCGGGGCAGTCCTTCGACATTGCCATACGATAGCATTATAAACCGGTTTACCGTTTTTTTTATCCCAGACTATAGTAGTCTCTCTCTGATTAGTTATGCCGATAGCAGCTATATCAACCGCTTCTAAACCAGCCTTTTCTAAAACAGTTTTTGCCACTTCTATCTGAGAAGACCAAATTTCCATGGGGTCATGTTCTACCCAACCAGGTTTAGGATAGATTTGTTTAAATTCTTTACTGGCAGTACTTATTATAGTTCCACTATGATTAAAAATTATTGCTCGAGAACCGGTAGTACCCTGATCCAGAGCCATGATATATTTTGCCAACCTTAACACCTCCGAATATTACTCCGATATTTGTTTCGTTTAAAATATAATAACATTTTTTAAAATTAAAAAATAAAAAAATTAATCATTTAATACTCTTTTAATACGTGGATCAGTAAATATATCACTAGCATCATCACTTGGAGAAGAAAATTCTGAAATAACTGCTCCCTCCTCTCCTGCCTGAAACCAATGGAGAGTATTTTTATCAATGGTATATTGATCCCCGGGCAATAGGATAATTTCATGATATACGGAATAACATTTTTCATCTCCCGCTGGAGGATGAGTCTTCGGATTTTCGGTTTTCTCACCTTCTGTATAGAGGTATACCTTACCATATCTACAACGAAACGTTTCCCTTTTTCCCTCCCTACCATTATGATCAGGATGGCGATGTTCAGGACAGGTTTGACGAGGAAACAAAACCATTTCTTTCGCACAATACCTCGAGTTATTTATATATACTACTAAAACAACACCGGTTCTTTCAAAATCATTTAACCCAAGATCGACAATTTCCATATTTTCCTTCTCTTGTGAAGAAAGAACAATAGCTGCTTCTTTAAAATATTTAAGAGCTCTTGCCTTTATTCTTTCTTTTTCTTCTTCTCTCATTTTTCTCCCTTCCTTATTCTCATCATTTTTAAAATTAAAAAATAATCATCCAACCTGATCTTTAGGACCTTTCCAAATCTTATATTGGTAATCATATTTCCAATTGTTTGTAGGAATAGAAAGTGATAAGCGCTCCCACCCAGAGTTTATCCTGCTTATCACTTCAGGCAAAGGTCGAATCCCTCCGGTAGCATCAACCGCTTCTACACAACAGGCACCAACAGCAGTGGCTAAGGTAATAGACTTTTCCGGTTCCCCCCCATCTAAAAGTTGAGCTAAAAATCCAGCAATAGTAGCATCCCCGGTTCCAGTAGTTCCTTTAACTTTTGTGGCAAAACAAGGAGATAAAAGCTGACGATAATTCCACTGGCTGGGGTTAATTATCCTCGATAAATTACTTTTTTCTATTTGGTGTGTTCTCAAATATAGACCTTGGTCACCAAGTTTTATTGCAACCACATTCGTCCCATAATCAATTAATTGCCTGGCTAATTGATCTAATAATACAACATCAATTCTTTCTTTCTTTTCTGAAATATTATAAAATTTCTCTGGATTTAGCATATACAACAGTTCATCAATACTGGGCATAAAAATATCTACCATAGGTAAAACGTTTTTAAAGAATTTGTACCAATCTATTTTACCGGCAGGAGATTCAGGGTCCGGCATAGCCATATCCAAACTGGTAATTATATTCATCTTTCTAACTCTTCGAAACATTTTTACCAGTTCTTCTCCCGCGTTCTCATAAAATTTCTTCATTAAAGGAGGATATCCAAAATGGAATATGCGGCCACTTTTTATTTTTTCATAAGGAATATCATTCGCATTAAAGGTATGATTAGGTCCGGGATAATGTAAAAAGACCCGATCAGTATCTGGCGGGTTTAAAACAATAGTATAGGAAGAAATCTCATTTTCACTAATAATCATATTTTCTACCAAAGTTTTGTCTTCTTTCTGTAAAATCTCTAAAATAACCTTTCCAAAGGCGTCTGACCCAATTTTTCCTAACAAAGTTGTACTAATACCCAATTTTTTAAGAGTTATTCCTGTATTAGCTACAGCTCCCCCGGTCGATAATTTTAATCCTGACATTTCCAGAATATGTCCTGGAATAATCGTCTTAATACTCCCAATCCTCCAATCCGGAATAATATCTAAACAAATATGACCTGTAATAATTATATCCATAAAATTCTCCCATTTGAAAAATATAAAATATTTTTGTTAATTTAGGTTCCTTCTACTATTTCTTTCATAACTTTTGCTTCTTCGTCCTGATGGCTGGATAAATGACCAACACTTTTTAATATATTTTCTAATCCCCTTGGATATTCTCGCTTAAAAAATACTTTATCCGGAGGATACATTTCCCCTTTCTCGTCTTTTGCTTTAAAATCTAAAGCAGCATAAAATGCTCTTTTGATCTTATTATAAGGAGTGCCTTGTCTTTGAGCCAAAAGCATTGGTCCTACTAATCTTTCATTTTTATCTAACTTACGATACAAATCTCTACCTACTCGAAAAATAGTATCTCCTAATGATTTATTTTGAAATCTATAAAGTAGATCATCAATATGGTTTTGTAAATCTTGTAAAGTAAGGTCCTTGGGATATGCCCTGTTTAAAGCCGCTGCTGATTGCTTCATACATTCCCGAACAGTTTTA
The DNA here is from genome assembly GCA_030599445.1 of Atribacterota bacterium. Classification (GTDB taxonomy): domain Bacteria; phylum Atribacterota; class Phoenicimicrobiia; order Phoenicimicrobiales; family Phoenicimicrobiaceae; genus Sediminicultor. Next base: position 4,843 of record JAUVOA010000117.1, read on the forward strand.
TAAATTCCTGGTACTTCTAATGCTTCATATATAAAAGTCATTTCTGAGTCATATTGATACCCAAAATAAGCTGATGCAGAATGACCAAGATTATGGATGAAAAGTTTTCTATCTACATAGGCTTTGATATTTTCAACAGCCCAAAGATCCCTAACCTGAGGAAGGGGGTTCTTAAACCCTTTTTTATCCACAATAAGAGTATTATAAGGCTCAGCATATATCCACACCAGATCCCCTTTTTTATCCTCCTCTTTCATTAGAGGAACCATCTTCCCTATGCTTGATTCTATTAATCCAACCAGTTCATCAAACGGATACTCTTGTGGAAGATAAATTTTTAATTCCTTTCTTAAATAGTCTGCTGCATTCCTCAAATTCTCGGCAATAATAATATCTAAAGGATTTTTTCCTCTTTTTTTATATCTTGATTGAAGTCCTAGAGCAATTACCGGAACAATTTGAGGTAAGGCATGTTTTCCTACTGCTGTAGCGATAATATCCGCATCTACTATTTCCCGAATAACTGCCTCTTTATTACAACTATCTATAGCCCTTATATTTTCTATTAAAATAATTTCATCGGGAAGTTCATTCCTCTTTATTACTAATTTATATACTCTTTTTTTATTGAGTCCCTTTACCAATTCTTTATTAATATCAACAAAAACAACTTCATATCCCGAACGGGAAAATAACTGACCGATAAATGATCTCCC
>JAUVOA010000269.1 GCA_030599445.1 Atribacterota bacterium
AAAAATGCACTATTTAAAAAGGAATACAAAGTTTAGTATTCTTGCTTTTTTAATCATTGTCCTTTCCATAACTACATCTATTTCCACCCTTGCCAAAACCGAAGTCTACTTCTCCCTATACGACAATCCTCAAATCTTGTCTACCTCTTCCCCAAAACCGGAAGTTCAAGTCATAAATATCAACACCGCATCGCAGGATGAACTTATAAAAATATTACAAATAATCGAACCCCTCGCGCAGAAAATAATTATCTTAAGAGAAGAACTGGGAGAATTCAAAGAACCGCAAGGTCTCACCCAACTACCCGAAATAACTAACCTCGAATGGGAGGAATGGAAAGAACAGGGGATTATAATTACTATTAATTAATCGGAGAAAATTATTAAGAAAATATAGGATTTTCGAAAAGTTTATTTAATATAAAAATAAAAAAGAGCGAACCTTATGAGTTATAATGTTAAGGCTTTGGCCCACCGATGGAAGGGAACACCTTAAGCAACTCACAACGGATTTACCGCTCTGATATAAATATATATTATTATATAAAAAAAGTCAAGCATTTTAATACTCCAAAATCTTCTTAAGTTGCCCAAAAGATAATCGTCCTACGAGAAGAACTGGTAGGATTAAAAGACTCGCAAGGCCTTACCCAACTATCCGACATAGTCAACCTCTAATGGGAGGAATGGAAAGAACAAAGGATAATAATAAGTGTTAAATAAAATAAAACAATTTTCCCAAAAAAGGAAGTTAAAAATGCCATTTAGTTTATTTAATAAGGAACAGGTAACGGTTCTTTGTTCCTATTTACCCTCCTTTGAAACCCTTTATTTACAAGGCCTTCAGACCCCCTTCAGGAATGCCTTTTTAACGCACGTAGAGTGCCTTTTTTTGCGTTTCAATTTTCGAAAAATCGGCAATTATACCCCCATTTTTGGCCTATTTTTACCTCCCACAAATCTTGAAACCCTTATAAATAGCCACTTTCAGATTTTGAGAGGAGGTAATTTTAGTCAAAAAAGAGCCATTTTTGAGGGGTAAAAGTACCTATTTTAAAAAATTATGTAAATAAAGGTACTTAGAGTAGTTATTCGCTAAAACCCTTATTATATAAGGCTTTCAAGGAGCTATTTCCCTACAGGTTTTACACACTTTCCCCATTTGTAAGTAAATATTGTTAGTTTTAATCCCTCTGTCATTGCGAGGAATGAAACGGCGTGGCAATCTCTACCTCTCAACCAACGTAGGACAGGCGTCCCGCCTGTCTACGGAAAGGTGATAAGGAAATAATGACATCCATTTTCTAAAATATATCTTAAAAACAGAAAAAGGGCAGGCTAAGGAAGATAACTTTTTCTATAGCTTGCCCTTTTTCTGTTTTAAAAATTTCTCTCTATTCAATTTTTCCCAACTCCACCTTCATTCCGGAGAGTTCTTTCTGAACTTCTGAAAAACGCAGAGAATAATATTCTCGATTTTGCTGGTTTAAGCTGGTGATTGTATTATGTATCTCTTTGGTGTTTTCCAGTATCTGACGATAACCTTCCTTTTGTGCTGTTACGATTTCCTGCATAAACCTGTCGATACGAAAGATTAGAAGAATGGAAAGGGCGATAGGGAACCCTTGATTCGCAATAATGTCCAATATAGTTTTTATCTCCACATAATTTCCTCCTTTCTCATTCCCGCCACCTGACCCTCCTGGTAGGCCTTACGTCCAAGTGCAAAAAATTCTTCTTCTCGTAAAACCCGATGCCATTAAAATCTATATTCTCGCATATCTCCAGAAGGGCAATCAGATTGATATCTTTTACCTTGATATCTGCTGCCAGTCCGATACAGTGGTAGCTGCTTACTACTCCTCCCACTTTCTGGTTATATCCAAAGCAACGGTATCCGGAGGTAATATACACCGGACTTTCCAGGATATTTCTTAATTCCACTAATTTGGCAAGCAGCTTGGGATGTAACATCACCAGATTACAGCAGGGACAGGCAAATTCGGATAAGTTAAAATATTTAGCTACTCTTAGATTATTGGTATTATTTAGCATTTGCATGGGAATTAACTCCTTTCAGTCGTTAGCTAATTGACTAATTTTCCAATTCGCCGATTAACCAATTACAATCTCCTCCCCCTTGAGGGGGGAGGATTAAGGTGGGGGTGAGTACTTTATTCTCTGTATTTTCTTAACTAGTTAACCAATTAACCAACTAACCAGTTAACTATTTAGTCAACAAAGACTGCTGAGAAGGTCCTTTGTCTTTCAATAATTTTCTCTTTGATAAGATATCGTAAGTCTGTTTATTAATCTTCCCTACATTGGCTTTCATCATGGTCTTTACCACTTTCTCTTCAGATTTTCTTAACTTAATATTCTTATCAGCCAGTATCTCTATTAACTTCTTCCAGGCTATATCCCATTTTTGGCTGCCATTTCCTATCCCTAGCTCTTCTTCAGCCCAGAGCATAGCAGCAAGGATAGCTTCCTTAATGGTACTTGCTCTATCTTCTCCTAATTTGTTCTTTAGGAAGCTGTAGAAGATAGAGACGACAGACAGCAACAAAGCATTGAGTAAATATTTACTGATAATAGTTTCTAACATGGATTTCCTCCTTTCTGGCATATTTAATATTAGCCAATTAGCGTAATCTGTAATGTGTGATGAGACTTATAGTGGGACAGGCACTTTTTATGTTAAAAAAGCAACCTGTCCCCCTTACCAAGGAGTCATTAACTAACCGCTAATTGATTATGGAGTGTCTTAATTCATTAGTCTTGGTTTTTAAAACCAGTTAACCAGCTAACCAACTAACCGCAAAAAGGCATAGCCCTTTTTGCTAAACATCCATAACATCAGTAGATTTATAATCGAGTATCCTCGCATTTACTTTGGCTACTAAATCATTACCGCTATTATGGAAGATGTTCTTAGCGATAATAGTATCCATCACTCCCTCAACAGCGACATCTTGTGCTGCAAAGTCGGCATAGTCTCCATCATCTA
>JAUVOA010000296.1 GCA_030599445.1 Atribacterota bacterium
ATACCTGTAAAAATAGTACCCAACACCGCCAATATCAGTACCACCGGCGGAACCATAGATTTTAGAAGTTTAAAAAATTTTTCTATGGAAAACTTTGTAATTTGCTCTGAAGGAGTCGAAGGTCCCATTTCAGGATTAATACGACATCGAATTACGATATAAGCAATATATAATGCAGAAAGGATTAAACCGGGGAAGATAGCTCCCATAAACATCTGACCTATAGAAAGTCCTGCTTGTGGACCATAGACTACAAGCATAATGCTTGGGGGAATAAGTATCCCCAGGGTACCGGAAGCAACAATCGAGCCTGCAGCCAGGGATTTATCATAACCCCTGGATATCATTGGCTTTAAAGCAATTAGAGTTAATATGGTTACTGAAGCAGCAATAACTCCTAAACATGTAGCCAGGATTGTTCCAAAAATAACGGTAACAACTGCAAGTCCTCCTTTTAAGTTCCCCAAGGCTTCGTATAAGCTATCATACAAATCCTTAGTTATTCCGGAATATTGCAAAATAACACCCATAAAGGTAAAAAGGGGAACTGCTAAATAAGGATAGTTTAATGAGAGCCCATAAAATCTACTATACAAAATATGATAGGTAATATCCGGCCCAAATATCAGGATACCAACAATAAAAGCCACACTACCGATTACAAAAGCGATAGGAAAACCTGTTAAAACAAGGCCAAATACGCCCCCCAACATAAGAAAAGTTACAACTTCAGCACTTAATTCAATCAATTGATTCGCCCCTTATTACAAAATATAGATCCCGGATAAATTTAGCAACTCCTTGAAGAATTAGAAGAAAAAGTCCCAGGGCAAAAACAGTTCGGTAGGGACCAGCCGGCGGGTACCAAAAACTTTGAAACATAACTTCATTGATCCTCCAGGCCTTTATTGCCCAGACAATTGATAGTTTCAACATTATGCCCATTAATGGGAAAAAAAAGAAAATTGAACAAATTACATCCATTAAGGCTTTTCTCCGGGAGGAAAGAAGATTATAAAATAGGTCAACTCTGGTATGGGATTCATGCAAATAGGTGTAAGAAGCTCCTATTAAATAAAGTGTTCCTCCCGCCATACATAAAGTATCATAGGCCCAAATGGTAGGCGCATTGAAGAAGTGTCTCGAAATTGTGTCATATGCGCCTACCAATACAAGGAGTAAAGCAAACCATTTCCCCAAAGATCCAGCTTTTTCACTAATTGAATCAATTAATTTAAGTAATTTTTTTAAAATGGCCACACTTTTCGCTCCTTATCAAAGTTTTATCATTCCATACATTCGATAGTTTCAAGAAATCTAAGAATTAATGAACAGCATTATAGGCCTCTCCATAGGCCTTCATAGAATTAAAAATTTCAGCAAATATTGGCTCTTCTTTAGCTGATTTTTCTTCATAGAATTTTGCAGCTTCTGCCAAAAGGGCATCTTCTATATCTTTAGGAACTTTGTAAACTTCACAACCAGCTTCTCTGAATTTATCAACAGCTTTGACTGATTCATATACCAGATATTCGTGTTGTGCCTGAGTCCATTTATCGATTTCATCCTGGACTAATCTCTTTAAATCATCCGGTAATTCGTTCCAGGCATCCTTGTTGACAAAGAAGCACTGAGGATCACTGGGAGCTCGAGTGGGGGAAAGATAAACATATTTTGCTACTTCATTGAAATGCATCACCCAGTTAGATGCTAAAGTTGAATACTCAAAAGCATCAATCGTTCCTCTTTTCATAGCTTCATAAAGTTCTCCACCTGGTATAATTACTGTCGCTGCTCCCATTCTTGCAAGGATTTCTCCGCCATCACCCATACAACGTGCCTTTAAGCCTATTATATCCTCCATTGATTCAAGCTTAACCTTGGAGTGAAAAAAAACTTCTTCAGGAAGAGGAGATAAAGCACCGGGGAAAGTCATGACATTATAATCACCCATCATCTTATTCATTAAATCCGCTCCACCACCATAATTAAACCACGTTCTTAAAGCTTCACCAGGAAGTCCGCCCGGTCTTGAACTAATTAAACCGGCTGCCGGCCATTTATCCAAATTATACATAGGGCAAGTATAACACATCTGAAGAACACCTTCATTTACAGCGTCAAGTTCTTTATAAGCAGGTACAACGGAACCGCCGACAAATGGCTTTACTACTAAGCGACCACCGCTGGCTTCAGTAATAGCTTCGCATAATTTATCATGATAGATTTGCGATGGATCAGTTGCAGGACCATGACCTGAAGATTTCCATACAATCTTATCAGCTGCCAGTACAGAAGTAGCTCCAACCATTAGCAATGCAGCTATTGCAATGACTGAAATTAACAATACAAATACTTTTTTACGGGAAAACATTTTTTCAACCTCCTTGATTATTTAATATTTCTTAAGAACCATGTATATAGTTTTTAGTTACATAGTTCTTTAGTAGCATACCCTTTTAGATTCTCACCTCCCTTCCATGTTTAAAGATTCAGTTATTCTGTTTGCTCTTCAATTCCCTTCAAATAGTATTATCTATCTAATTTCGCTATACTCTTTTCCTCCCTTAATAGCCACGATATTTTTTTGAATCTTTGGAAATATTTTCTTTATCTTCAAAACTCAGTGAAAAGCTTCTTTATTTCTCTCTAAAAATTGTTTTATGCACTTTTTAATCAGCTGAACTTTCTTGGGTTTGGATTCGTCTAAGCTTATTGGCGGTTCACTAATTTTAATCAAAGTATTAATTCCATATTGATGTACAATGTCCGCATCATCACTAATAATCGCAGCTACAGCTATTACCGGAATACTATACTTTTTAGCAATTTTAGCTACTCCAA
>JAUVOA010000123.1 GCA_030599445.1 Atribacterota bacterium
AGGAGCAGGAGCATATTCTTTCATAAAAGGATATCGATATATGAATTATGAAAACCCAGCAAGATATATCAAAGAAATAATGAACGATAAATTACCCGTAGAGAATGGAGAAAAATTATCTTTAGGAAAAAGAATGATAGAAACTATAATTTTAGGTTTAAGGACCAAAGATGGAGTAGGTAATAAGAAATTCAAGACAAAATTTGGAGTTAACCTTAATGATACTTTCCCTGAACAGATCAAAAAATTGGTCGATTTAAGACTATTACAAAAAGATAATTATAGAATAAAACTTACCAAGAAGGGCATCTTTCTGGCTAATACTGTTTTTAGAGAATTTGTTGATTAACTAATTAGTTAATTAGTTAGTTGGTTACTTGGTTAGTTAGTTAGGGAATAAAAAAATAGAAATGTCATTGCGAACGACTGAAGGGAGTGTGGGGTGGCACTCAAGCAATATTGAGTGCCACCAGATTGCTTCGTCGTTTCACTCCTCGCAATGACAGAAATCTTAATAAACTGATAACCAATAACTGAAAATTGATTTTCTTTGCTCAATACTCAATACTCGAAACGATTCTATTCCGGCTCATGAATTTTGTCTTCTGAATTTTACTTTTTTAACCAGTTAACCAGGTAACTAGCTAACCAACTAACTAATATATGCGCTGTACGCTCTACGCTAAAAGAAATACGCGATACGAGAAATTTGTTAAAATTTCTTGACAAATAGATTCTATGGTGATATCTTATTTAAGGTATTTAGCACTCTCCCTATGAGAGTGCTAAATGAGGTGTAAAATGGAATTAAACGAAAGGATGAAAACTATATTAACAGCAGTAGTGCATAGATATATTACTACTGCTGAACCGGTTAGTTCGGGTATTATTGCTCAAAAATATAATTTAAACTTAAGTACCGCCACAATAAGACATGAAATGTACCTATTGGAAAAAAATGATTATTTATGGCAGCCTCATACCTCCTCGGGAAGAATTCCAACCGATAGAGGATATAGATTTTATGTAGATAATCTAATGGTAAAAAACTATTTAAAAGAAAAAGAGAAGAGAGAAATTATCCAAATTTATAAGAAAAGCAAAGAATTTGAAGAAACGATGAGGATAACTTCGCAATTATTATCTAACTTAACTAACAATATAGGAGTTGTATTAGCACCGGTTATTTATAATAATATAGTAAAAAATATTCAGTTTGTATCGGTAGGAAATAATCGTATTTTAACAGTTATAGTTACCGATACGGGGTTAGTCTGCCAAAAAATAATTAGCGTTTCCGGAGAAATAAACACAGATAGATTAAGCTATCTATCTAATTTTATCAATAGTAAATTGGCAGAAAAAGATATAAATATAACAAATTTGAATAATATATTAATGGACGAATTAGATAAAATTATTTCGTTTCAGGAAAAATTTAATTATATACATAATTTTTTAGAAGAATGTTTTGAAATTGGATATTCCGAGAATAAAGTTTATTTGGATGGCAGAATTAATATAATGAAACATCCTGAGTTTAAAGAAATAGATAAATTAAATTATATATTATCACTTATCGAAGAAGAAAATATATTAGCTGCCACAATAAGAGGATATTTAGGTTTCAGAAAGACGAAAATAATTATCGGTAAAGAAAGTAAACTAAAGGAAATGCAAAATTGTAGTCTGGTAACAAGTGAATATAGGATAAAAGGTAAATCAGCGGGGGCAATAGGAATTTTAGGACCAACCAGAATGGATTATCCCCGAATGGTTTCTATTGCTGAATATATCTCGGATAAATTAAGTGAGATATTATCCGAATTTTAAGATTCTTTCATAATGTTATTCTCGGAGGGTCAATGATGTTTGGTAAAAAGGATAAAAAGGAATTGCGGAAAAAAGCAAAATTAACAGAAAGTAAAAAATATAAATTGATGATTAAAGAAGAAATAATCCAAAAATTAATAGAAAAAGAGAAAGTGTTAAAAAATGTAGAAGAGGAATTATTAGAAACTAAGAAAATTACTCAAGAAAAAGATAAATTATCTAAGGAATATCTGAGGCGATTGGAAAGATTGCAAGCTGATTTTGAAAATTATAAAAAACGGCAGGAGAAAAAACAGAAGGAATTTATTGAATTTGCCAATGAAGGACTTATAAATAATTTATTATCTGTAATAGATAACTTAGAAAGGGCTTTAGATTCTAATAAAAATGTAAAAAATACAAAGGCTATAGAAGAAGGGATTAATAATACCTTAAAGGAATTTATGAATATTTTAAGTAAAGAGGGAGTTAAACCTATGCAATCAATTGGTCATAGATTTGATCCTTATAAGCATGAAGCGGTAATGAAAATAGAAACAGATAAGCATTCTGAAGATAAGGTTACAGAAGAATTTCAAAAAGGTTACTATATAAAATCTAAAGTATTGAGACCGGCAATAGTAAAAGTTGCAGTTTCAGTTAAAGAAAAAAAGGATACTAATAAAAAATAATTTAAATAAAAAGATATTAAGAAAAGGAGAGATAATATCATGGGAAAAATAATAGGAATAGATTTAGGGACAACTAATTCTGTTGTCGCAATTATCGAAGGTGGAAAACCTGTTATCATAGAAAACGCAGAAGGCGGCAGAACTACGCCTTCTACAGTTGCATTTACTAAAAAAGGTGAAAGGTTAGTGGGCTTATTAGCCAAAAGACAAGCAGTTACCAATCCTGAAAATACAATATTTTCGGTTAAAAGGCTTATTGGTAGAAGATATAATGATGAAGAAGTGCAAAAAGCCAAAAAATATTTACCTTTTAAATTAGTTCCCGGAGGGCATACTGATGTTAAAATTGAGGCCAAAGGTAAAGCTTACAGTCCAGAGGAAATTTCAGCTATGGTACTACAAAAACTTAAAAAATCTGCCGAAGAACACATTGGGGAAAAAATAAGTGATGCAGTAATCACTGTACCGGCATATTTTGATGATAACCAAAGGGAAGCAACTAAAAGTGCGGGGAAAATAGCCGGGTTAAATGTATTAAGGATTATAAATGAACCAACAGCGGCTGCTTTTGCTTATGGATTTGATAAGATAAAAAATGAAAAAGTAGCAGTTTACGATCTTGGTGGTGGAACTTTTGATATCTCTATTTTAGAAATAGGCGAAGAGGGAGTCTATGAAGTAAAATCAACTAACGGTAATACTTTTTTAGGCGGCGACGATTTCGACCAAAAAATAATTGATTGGTTAGTAACTGGTTTCAAAAAAGAAAATGGGGTAGATTTAAGAAATGACCAAATGGCTTTGCAAAGATTAAAGGAAGCAGCGGAAAAAGCGAAATGTGAATTATCCTCAGCATTAGAAACTGAGATTAATTTACCTTTCATCACTGCGGATGCCAGCGGGCCAAAACATTTAACCGTTACCCTAACCAGGGCAAAATTAGAACAGCTTACTGCTGACCTTATTGATAGTACCATAGAACCCTGTAATAAAGCACTTAAGGACGCTAATTTAAAAGCAGAAGATATTGATGAGATTATATTAGTTGGCGGACAAACCAGAATGCCCAAAGTACAGGAAACGGTAAAGAAAATATTTGGAAAAGATGCAAATAAAGGAGTCAATCCTGATGAAGTAGTAGCAGTAGGAGCAGCGATTCAGGCTGGAATTTTAGGAGGTGAAGTAAAGAAAGACATTCTATTACTGGATGTTACTCCTCTGTCTTTAGGTATAGAAACTTTAGGTGGGGTAGCAACTAGATTAATTGAAAGAAATACTACCATTCCTACATCTAAAAGCCAGATTTTTTCAACTGCAGCCGATAATCAATCTGCTGTTGATATAAATGTATTACAGGGTGAAAGATCTATGGCTAAAGATGATACCAGTTTAGGAAGATTCCAATTAGTTGGTATTCCTCCGGCTCCAAGGGGGATTCCACAAATCGAAGTAACCTTTGATATAGATGCCAGTGGTATTGTTAATGTTAAAGCTAAGGACTTAGGTACTCAAAAAGAACAAAAAATAACTATTACTGCATCAAGTGGATTAAGTGATGAAGAGATAGATAAAAAGGTAAAAGAAGCAGAGAAATTCGCTGAAGAAGATAAGAAATTAAAAGAAAAGATAGAACTTCAAAATCAGGCAGATACTTTAATTTATTCTGTGGAAAAAACTCTAAAGGAATCCGGAGATAAAGTTAGTGAGGACGAAAAAAATAAGATAACTGAGGATATCAAGGATCTCAGAAAAGCCTTAGAAGAAAATGATGTAGAAAAGATTAAATCGAATATCGAAAAATTAACTACTTCCTCACATAAACTTGCTGAAGAAATTTACAAAAAAGCATCAGCTCAAACGCAACAACAGGAAGCAAATAAGGAAAGCGAGAAGGCCAGTGAAGCTGATGAAAAAGATGAAAAGGGAGAAGAAAAAGTAGTTGATGCTGATTTTGAAGTCGAAAAAGACGAAGACAAAAAGGATTAGCGTAGAGCGTACAGCGTTTAGCGTATAGAAATATAGTATCGAGTATCGAGTATCGCGTATCGAGTGAAGAAAAAAGAAGATAGAATAAGCATATAGCACGCATAATTAATTATTTAGCTGGTTAGTTAGTTAAGAAAAAAAGAAGTCAGAATAAAAAAATAGAAATGTCATTGCGAAGGAACGAAGTGACAAAGCGATTTCGATTTCGTATCGCATATCATGTGAAGAAAATTAAGTTTCAAGGGGCTCGATTCATCGAGCCCGTCTGTTTCGGGGCGTTGGTGGTTTAATACTAAGTGATTTATTAACCAATTAACCAGTTAACCAAATAACCAGCTAACAAATAATTAAAGAGGAAAGAATAATTGACAAAAAGAGACTATTACGAAATTTTAGGTTTAAAAAAAGATGCTGCTCCCGAGGAAATAAAAAAGACTTACAGGAAGCTTGCCTTAAAATATCATCCTGATAGAAATTCATCTGATGCTGACGCTGAAAAGAAATTTAAGGAGATCAATGAAGCCTATCAAGTGCTTGGTAACCCGGAAAAGAGAGCAAGGTATGATCAATTTGGCTCAACCGAAGGCATGGGAGGATTTGATTTTCAGGGAAGAGGTTTTTCTGATTTCGGTGATATTTTTGATTCTTTTTTCGGAACAAGAACTCGAAGAAGTGAAGGAAGAGTACGTCCTCAAAGAGGAGCTAATTTAAGATACAATTTAGAAATAAACTTCGAAGATGCTGCCTTTGGCAAGGAAACTAAAATAGAAGTCCCAAGCTGGGAAACTTGTCCAGGGTGCAAGGGAAGCGGAGCCAAACCTGGCACTTCTCCCCAGACCTG
>JAUVOA010000079.1 GCA_030599445.1 Atribacterota bacterium
CAGTTGAATTGTTAGCAGAAAGAACAAATGAAAAATTATTAGATGAATTAGGTGAAATTTGTGATGAATCTGATAGTTATTTAAAAAAAGAAACCTAGGTTTATATATAAAGTGCAATAATAAATTTCATCAATCATTAATAAAATATACACAAAATAAGAGATTGATTAAATTCTATAATGAAATTAGTGGACAACTATCAATATTAGCAAGTAAAACAGCAAGTTTTTCAGGAAAGCCTAAAAAATCAGCGGCTGAACATAGAGAAATTATGAAAGCAATAGACCAAAAAAACTAGAGCTTGCAAAAAGAATTATTCAGGATCATATTAAAAGTACAAAGATAGATATTTTAACTGAAGTTCAAAATATATTAAAGAAGAAAGAAATTAATCTTGATATTAAAATTAATGAAATTATCTAAAGTTTAATGAACTAATGTGCAAATATTATTATAAGTTTATTATAGGAGGGAAATTAAGCATGGCTTTTAAAATATTAGATAGTACTTTAAGAGATGGTAGCAATGTAATCAATTTTCAATTTGGAAGAAAATTAACCCGAAATATTTTATCTAACTTAGAAAAAGGTGGAATCCAGTGGATAGAAATGGGACATGGTTTAGGATTAGGGGCTACTAGGAAATGTGGAAAACCAGCCCCCTTGTCTGATGAAGAGTATATGGATTTAGCTAAAAATACTCTAAAAAAAGCAAATTTTGGTTTTATTATTTTAAAAAAATTCGGAGAAAAAAAAGATATTAAATTAGCCGCAGAAAGAGGAGCAAAATTTATTAGGATTGGTTCAAATATAACAGAAGTCAATCAAATTGAAGATTATATTAAATATGCTAAAGAACAAGGCTTAATAGTTTTTATAGCTTTAATGAAAGCCTATGCAATTACCCATATGAAAGAATATATAGAAATATTGCAAAAATTAGAAAAATGGGGAGCTGATGTAGTTACTTTAATGGATTCTGCCGGGACAATGATTTCAGAGGAGGTAAAAAAATATATTAATCATGGGAAAATTAATATAAATATTTCCCTTGGTTTCCATGCACATAATAATTTACAACTGGCAATTGCTAATACTATAACAGCTATTAAGGCTGGTGCAGATTGTGTGGATGTTAGCGTAGGAGGTTTGGGCAGAAGTGCAGGTAATGCCCCAACAGAAATTTTAGCAATTCTTTTAGAGAAATATGGCTGGGGGAAAATCTTGAATTATAAGGTTTTATCAGATTTAAATGATAATTATATTTTCCCTTTAATTAAGGGACAAAATCGATTTTCTTCGGAATCTCTAACTTTTGGTTTTGCTGGATTTCATTCGAATTTTCTCCCATTGATTACGAAAGTTTGCAAAAGATATCCCTTAATAGATTATAGAGATGTGATATTAGCATTAAGTAAGAAGGAAAAGGTTAATGTAAATGAAGAATTAATTAATAAGGCAATTAAAGAAATGTTGTAAAATTGGAGAGGATGATAAAATTCAATATAGAGGAAACTCCCCATCTATGTAAGGATGGGGATGAGAGGTGCGCCTAGCATGAGTGATAGCTTGGCAGTGAAAGTCTACTATATGAGTAAAAATAGCAACCATTTGATAAACGATAAGGTTCTCTATCGTGAGTCGTGAAGTGGAACCTTAAAGGTTGCTTGAGGCAAAGCTCCGGACTTAAAGAATATGAATTGCATATAAGGCCATACAATTTTGGTGTGTTTGTTAGACGAAACGAAATCCAATAATACTAAAAGATTGTGTGGTAGATGTAGTAGATATATGGTGTGAAGAATATTATTCTCATCCAGGGAGGTCTGGGATAGTATGTCAGAAGTAAGAGAACCCATATTAGTTTGTAAGAACCAGTGATATAGCCTACTCTGAAAAGAAAGCGCTGCAGCTATCGGCTAATCAGAAAGAGCTGAGTATATATCCGGCACAAACCAAAGTTAAATTCTGCGTATAAATTCGTAATGCTTTGTGAACCACCCTTATACCGTACGTATGGTGATATGAGGGGCGGTAGATAAATTAACTCTATACAGCACTACTCAATTTTATATTTTTATAAATTTTGGGGGAAATTAAAATGAGGAAAAACAAACTTAGAGAAATGTTAAAAGAAGGTAAGTCCACATTAGGAACTCGTCTACTTAGCATATGGCCGGGGATGGTCGAAATTGTAGGGCATACCGGGATGTTTGATTATGTAGAATTTTTGGGAGAATATTCATCCTGGGATTTACGTGATTTAGAAAATTTTGCAAGAGCAGTCGAACTCTTTGATATGTCCTCTATGATTAAAGTAGATCAAAACAATAGGGCCTTTATTGCCCAGAGAGCTCTCGGTTCAGGGATAGAAAATATTCTTTTTACCGATATTAGAACTGTAGAAGATGCTCAAGAATGTGTGCGTATTGTAAGAGCAGAAACACCTCAAACTAAAGGGCTTAATGGAGCAGCTAATCGAAGAAATGTAGGATATTATTTAGAGGCCGGTTCCCCAGAATATGTTAAAGCTATGGAAGGGGCAGTAGTAGCTTTGATGATTGAAAAAAGAGAAGCAATTGATAATTTAGAAGAGATTCTTTCCGTAAAAGGAATAGATATGGTTCAATTTGGTCCAGGTGATTACTCCTTAAGTTTAGGGTATCCAGGACAGCGTAATCACCCTAAAGTAAAAGAGGCTGAGTTGAAGACCATTAAAATAGCATTAAAAAAAGGTATTCGTTCAAGAGTTGAAATAGGTTCTATTGATTATAAAATAAAAGAACTGCAAAAATATATTGAATTAGGGGTTAAAGATTTTAGCTTACCCAGTGAAGGAAAAATAGTTTACGAGTGGTTAAAAAAGCACGGTAAAAATATAAGAAAATCATTATTCTAACTGAGTTTTTTTTAACTTTTAATTATTTTAATTGAGTATATAAAAGGAGATAAATATGCCCATTATAGATTCCAAAAGAGGAAAAATCAAAAAAGATTATACAATTGAAGAATTAGTAGAAAAAGCCCGGGAGATGAGAGCTTACAATATGATATTCATAACCGCAGCCGGTTCCGGTCGTACTGGAGGAGTCTGACAATTTCCAGCCCTTTGGCATTTTGCTGAAGGGCTTTTTTATTTTTTATAATATTTTCCAAAAAAGAAGGGATTTTAAAAATTGTGTAGTATTAAAATATAGAAAGATATGAGGAATTTAGGTTATGAATAATTAGAAGAAAGATAAAAGATATTAGGAGAGAGTTTTAAAATAAATAGTAAGTTCGAATATAAAGAGTTAGACGCAATTTCAGCCCGTTTATATTAACAAGAAGAAAGGAAGTGAAGTGTAATGGCCCAAGAAGATAATGTTAAAATATTGAAAGTTACCTTGATAATTCTCGCGGTTGTGTCGTTTGTCTATGGATTCGGTTTCTTATTCGTTCCTGGCATATTGGTAAAATTATCAGGGGGAAATCCTGTTGAATTCAGCTGGTTACGATGGCCTGGAGGTGTGCTCATCGCACTGGGAATAGGTTGCTTAATGGTTTCTAGTAAACCTGAAAAACAGGGTATCTTTGTGACAACGATGGCATTGGCTACTTTGTTTGCCGGTTTAGGGAAGCTGTACAGTTGGATTATGCAAGAAGGTAGCGGAGCAATCTTGTTTACTGCGTCAGCTTGTATTCTTTTAGTAATATCCTGCCTTCTCTGGTGGGGTCGTGGACAGGCTAAAGGGATTCTCTGATCAGGACAGATAGTGATTTATTGTTGTTCCGACTAGTGAATTTAGATGTCTTTTCTTTATTCCGTTTTTTATAACTTTACGGTTATATTCAGTAATTGGAAGAAATTATAAAGTACCTGCTGAAATCGCGTCTAACCTTAAAGTATTATTCTAGGTAAGTTTTTCTAAATGTGAGTATAATATAAGTAAAAAAGATTAATTCTCTTAAAGTTAATTATTTAAGAAGTCAAGTAAATCCCAATATGACCAGCTCTGACTCTTTTCATCTTAATACCTATCTTATCCCATATTAGCACGCTTTCAGACACCAACCCGGGGAGCCAAGATATTTCCAGCCCTTTGGCTTTTGCTGAAGGGCTTTTTTATAAATCATTTTCTAAAAAAGAAGGGCTTTTAAGATAAATGTAGTATATTAAAAAGTAGAAAAAAGTAAAATAATTGGCTTTAGGAAGTTGAAGAAAGCAGCATTTGACAAAAACAGGAGTTAGGTGTATTATTTAATTAAGAAAAAATAGAATAATTGGCTTTAAAGAGTTGATAAAGGCAAACTATCTGAAAGGATAGGGCGCAAAGTCATGGGTCTAAAGCACTTAAAGTGCTATGACAGCCAGACTACCGGCTTTTTTTTATTTTGGAAATTTGAAAAGAGAATAAAAACTTTATAAACTTACAATTTTAAGGAAGATACCCCATTGAGTGAAGTTTAGTCTTTATAAATAACTAAATATTAAATTAGATTCTTTTAAACCATTATTTTATAGATGATATTCCTATAATTTATGATCAAGAATCGTAATAATATTAACTCCCTTTCAATGTTTCTACTTTTACATTAACCATATTCTAGTTAATGTTCCCTAAAAATCATTCCATCATCCCAATAGTTGTGCAATCCCATTTTAAGCTTAATCCTGATAAAGAAGAAAAAATTACCGATGTGCTGTCTCATGTTTGCCCAAGTGATCGAATAGGACTTATGCTACTATTTTCATAAACCTATTATTGAAGTATCTTTCGAGAAAGTATTTTTGGAATGATACTTTGAGCTTACTGTTTAATTCTAGATAACAAAAAACTCCTACAAAAATAAAGTGAAGTGGATTACCTAAGATTTCTCTTATTGAGTCATAAGGAGGTGATGTTGCATGAGTGTACAGAATGAATTAGTAGTGCTTAATTAACCAAATAAATTGAAGGAGGAGAGAAAAATGGTTAATAAAAGGAAAGGATTTGTAATTTATGGGAAAGTAATAGGGAAAGAGAGCAAAAAAAGCATTGCTGGCTTAACGGTTGAAGCTCTGGATAAAAACCTTTTGATTGATAAGCGTTTGAGTGCCGCATTGACTGACAAGGATGGTAACTTTGAAATTCTCTATGATGGGAAAGATTTTAAAGAAGTCTTTTTCGATCAAAAGCCTGATATCTATCTAAGGGCAAAAAACCGAGAGGGAGAGGTTGTATATACAACTGAAAATAAGGTCAAGTATGGGGCTACAAGGGTAAAGGAGTTTAATATCGCCATTTCAGAAAAATTGCTTGAGAAGGTAGAGGTCAAGGCTGAACGGTTACAGTTTAAGCAATTCCTCTCCATCAATCCAAATTACTTTGGAAATGTCACAGATGAAAAAATTAAGGCTATACATCCAGCAGTTTACACAATTTCAAGTAACACTAAATATGAAGAATTATCCTGTGTGGGGCTTTATCCTGAAGACAACCTGTTGGAAGCGGTCATCGAAGTAAAACTGCCATACGGCTACAAAGGGTCGCTCTGCAAAGCAGGGAGTAAAGAGTATGTGGCGTTTTACATAGATTACAACGATGGCGCTGGCTTTGTAAGCGTTGGTGCAGCAGTGGAGGTGAATGTTCATGACCTCTCTTTTGTGGATGGAGGGCATCTTTTTTATGCAGTGCGCAAGCCGTTTACTCCGAAGGAATATTTGAAATGTGATCATCCCCAAATCGTTAAAGTAAGGGCCATTCTCTCATGGGAAAAACTGCCCACAGGCCCCGGTTATGTGCCGGTGTGGGGGAATGTTGTTGATACTTGGGTTCAGATAAAACCCAAAACAACATGGCCTTTTGTCCATCCTATTCCTGTATACGAACTAAAACCTGTTGAAAAGCTTGAAATAATTAAAACACCGCTGGAAGCAAAAGTTAAACCTCCTATTGGTCCCTTTCCTCCTGTTGGAAAATTTATGATTACAGGGGATAAAGAGGAAATTAAGGAACTAATAGATAAATCAATCGAAGCAGAAAAGAGGATGAAAGAAGAAGGCAAGGTTGAAGAAGAGAGGTTTGAATTTGACAAACTGATAATCAAAAATCCCAACTATTTCGGTTCGATAAGTAAATCGAAAGACAAAGACAAGATATTGAAAGCTGTATATAATTTGCCACCAGATACTATTGAGTCTTTGCTCCCTAAACTTGCGATAGATCCCGATTGGCTCGTGCCAGTAAAACCAATACTCTATAACACAACCTATGAAGAGTTAAGGTGCGTGGGTCTTCATCCAGAAGATGATTTATTAGAAGCGGTTATAGAGATCAAACTGCCATATGGATTTAATGGTAATTTATGTACGCTGGGCAGCAAGGAATATGTTACCTTTTATATTGATTGGGGTGATGGTGTAGGTTTTCAACATGTCGCTACATCTACAGTAAGCGTTCATGACATATCCGCCATTAATAGCAAGCACCTGTTTTACGCTGTGAAAGCGAATATCGCTTCAAAACTGAAGGCATGTACGATTGAGAATATTGTTAAAGTCAAGGCTATACTGTCCTGGAATCAAGACCCTACTCCGTTTGGTCATATGTATACTCCAGTGTGGGGAAATGTACTGGAAAGATATATCCAAATAAGACCAAAAGATGGAGTCAAATGCGATATTGAGATTGTCAATGAAGTTCATACAGATGACATAAGTCAAAGTGGCAGTAATAAAGGTCTTGCCATTAAGATTGACTCTTCTAACAATGCTGTTCCGGGGATATATGACAGACCTTTTGGAGGTACCATTGGATGTTGGGGTAAAATCAATGTTCCCGGCGCAATTTATTACAGGTTCAGATACAGTGACGATAACGGTGCTTCCTGGAAAAATATTACCAATAAGAGGATAGCACGAAATCCTTTGCCTTGGGTCGCCAC
>JAUVOA010000276.1 GCA_030599445.1 Atribacterota bacterium
TCTATCTCCTGCTGAAAATCTGCATCAAATAAAGGAATTAGAAGTTCTTCTACTTCTCTGCAGCTTAAGTTAAATTGCTCGGTTTGCCTGCTTAACATCCAAAGCTGTTCCTTGCCATATTTGGAGCTTAGAAATATGGTCAGATAGAAGGGATTGAGCAAATTCTCATCCGTTCTTATAACCGCGATATTTTGGTTGGTCACTGATTGCGGATAGTAATCTAAGAAAATCGCCGCTCTGCCAATGACCTCATAGTGTGCTCCACTAATTGTTACCGTAACATTCTTGAATTTTAAGTAATCGCTCTCCGATAAACTTCGAGCAGGTAAGAAATCTGAATTTTCAAAATCAATTACCCCTTCCCTCAAATTATCTGTCTTTAAAAAATAAATTCTTATATCATCCTGGTAAATATCTCGATCTCTTGGGATATACCCCGTCCTAACCGGTTCTGCTACAAGATATCCTAATTTTCTGATGATAGTAATTTTCTTCAGGTCCTTCTCTAATTTAAGAAAACTTGTGCGGTAACGGCTTGCATCAAACCTTTTAACTCCTTCAATTTCTGATAATTTCACAATACTTATCCTGGCCATATTTTTAAGCCCCCCAGAAATTAAAATTCTGCTTTTTGGCAAATTTAACAAAAGCCTCGGCTATTTCATCCAAATCATGGTCAATTATGCTGCGTCCATATTTATCCAGGAGGAATCCTCCCTTAACCCCTCTTTTATATCTATATTCTCCTTTATTATTTTTAAGCGATTTTTGGTTCACCGCAAAGAAAATAGGATAATCAATTTCTTCTATCACTTTGCCATCTAACCAGAATTTTTTAAATTGTTCGGTTGTCTCTTCATCATTTAAGATTAAATAGATTTGCCCGCCCAAAGTTCTTTGAGAAATCTCTCTATTAAACTTTTTAATTTCACCGGTCAAGGCGCTAATTTCTTTTCTTGTTTCTTCTCTCTTTTCATCATTTAAAATATTGCCCTTTGGTTTTTTTTGTTTCTTCCTTAAAAGAACTTGCATTTCTTGTAATTTCTCAATTAAATCTTTGAGTGATTTCTTCCTTTTGATTTTTCCGGTCTCTTCAACGTCCGAACCTTCAATGCTTTCCCCTGATTTTATCTTTGTTTTAAAATAGGTATTAATAAAAGATTTTAGTTCTTCAGACAGCTCTCCCTCACATAACAATTTATCCCAACCCATATTTTGGTAATATTTTTTCACTTCTTCTACCAGATTGACACATTCAGTTAGAGCTTTGAGTGATTTCTTCCTCTTAATTTCTTCGATTTTTTCGGCCTCTTCGGCCTCTTTAACCTCCAAACCTTCAATTTTTTCTTCTAATTTATTCCTCGTTTCTTCTTCTAATTCCTCTCTTTCCTCAAAATATGTCTCAACAAAAGATTTTAATTCTTCGGATAGTTCTTCCTCGGACAGTAATTTATCCCAACCCACATCCTGATATTCTTTCTTTAATCGTTTTACAAACTCGAACCATTCTCTTTTACATTTTACTTTAATCCCCTGGATTTTCTTTTTTTCCTCATTGGAATATTTTTGCAAAAATAAGATACTTGTTTTTATTCCGGTGTGAGGTTTAAAGGTATTTCTATGTAAACCCACTACTGCTAAAATTCTCGCTTCATCTATAATAAATCTACGAATATATTCAGCGCTTGCACTATTTAACAAGACCTGGGGTAAAACAATTGCCATTCTACCACCAGGTTTTATAAACTGTAATGAACGATCTAAGAAAAGGATGTGTCGACCTATCTGCTTTACTAATCTACTATTTTTCACTGCCAATTGATAAAGCCTTAAAACATCCCTTTCCTTCACTTTGCCAGTAAAAAGCGGATTGGTCATGAGAAGGTCAAAATCAAAATACAAAAACCTTTTTTGATTTTCTTTGTCTTTCTTCGGATTTTCGGGAAATCTCAGAAGTCTCGGCCTTAAGGCTGCTTTAATTTCATCATCCCATAGCAAAGGGTTCAATGAATCACTATGTGAACCTCCGCCAAATATATGGGATTTGCCATTTCCGACAATGAGGTTAATAGCTTTGGCAATTTTTATAGCTTCTTTGGTAAAATCTATTCCGTATATATTGTTTTGTGTAAAGTTCTTCGCCGCTATAGGAAGCCCCTTACCGGTAACCACACCACCGGCAACCCACTTAACAGAATGCAGTAAAAAACCTGCTGAACCACAGTCCGGATCAATAACAAATTCGCGAGCTTTAGGGTTTAACATTTTTACAACCATATCCTGAATAGGTCTGGGTGTAAAGAATTGCCCTTCTTTCTTTTTAGCCTCCTCGGGAATTAAATATTTAAAAGCTTTATCGATTACTCGTAAATTTGAATTAAACAATTTTATTTTTTCTAAAAATGATACACAAACTTTTAAATGTGTATCCATGAGTTCTATTTTATCCGTAGAATCAAATACTCCTGCCCAGCTTTTTTTAGCTCCTTCCAAGAGAATAGTAATAACTCTTTTTACTTGTTCCGGACTTCTATCTCCGGCAAAAAATTCTAATTGATAATCAGTATTATTTATTCCATTCCACTCATCATAAAGCTTAGCATAAATCAATTTAAAAATTTCATCAAAAACCTTAACTCCGGCATCTCTTAAAACCAGTTCTTCAAGATCTAATAAAATTTTTTTAAGTGTATTTTTACCCTGCTTTAGTTCATTGTGCTCCTCTAACCATTTGAAAGTCCATCTTTCAGTTAATATATCTCTAAGCGTCTCTGATATTTTAGGGATTCGAGGGATTTCTACAAATAAATTGGATTCCTCTCTATGTAGTCTTATTATCTCATCCCCATTTGACCAAATACCAATAGGAGCACCTTCCGCATTACAGTAACCTTTAAGCTGTCCTAACCCGGCAGTTCTATCAGACCTTTTTATTTCAAATAAGATATAATAATGTTTTAAATCCTCCCGGAAAA
>JAUVOA010000040.1 GCA_030599445.1 Atribacterota bacterium
ATTTTAAAATTGTCTTTAAATCTTTTCTGTACTTCCTCTGCTTCTCCTTTTCTTAATAGGCCATTATTAATGAAGATACAGTGTAGCTGATCGCCAATAGCCTTATGGGTCAATACTGCTGCCACTATTGAATCTATCCCGCCACTTACACCAGCTACTACCTTACCTTTTCCAATTTTTTCTTTGATATCCTTTATAGATTGTTGAATAAAAGATTCCAGATTCCAGCTAGGTTGGCACTGGCATATCCTGTAAAGAAAATTTTCTAACAATTTTTTTCCTAATGGAGTGTGACTAACTTCAGGGTGAAATTGGACCCCATAAATCTTCTTCTCTTTATTTGACATGGCCGCAACTTTGGTATTTTCACTTCGAGCAATAATTTCAAAATTTGGAGGAATATTTTTCACTAAATCCTGGTGGCTCATCCAACAGGTGGTACTGTCGGGAAATCCATAAAAAATATCTTCCCGCTTATCCAAAATAACATTTACCCGGCCATATTCTGCCTGAGATGTTTTTATCACTTTTCCTCTAGAAACTTGGGCGATTAGCTGAGCACCATAACAAATTCCTAATATAGGGATACCTAATTCAAATATTTTTTTATCACACACTGGTGCTTGGTCTTCATACACGCTTGCTGGCCCTCCGGAGAGAATGATCCCTTTGGGTGGATCCTGTCGAATTTTTTCCAAGTCGATGCAATAAGGAAGTATTTCCGAATAAACCTTAG
The DNA here is from genome assembly GCA_030599445.1 of Atribacterota bacterium. Lineage (GTDB taxonomy): Bacteria > Atribacterota > Phoenicimicrobiia > Phoenicimicrobiales > Phoenicimicrobiaceae > Sediminicultor. Next base: position 737 of record JAUVOA010000040.1, read on the forward strand.
CTTCTCTTATCCGTCTGGCGATTAATTGGGTATATTGTGAACCAAAATCTAAAATAGCAATCCATTCTTTTCTTTTTTCACTTTTCAAATAAACCCCACCAATCTATACTTTACGATTTCTATAATATTTTGTAAATCTTTAACAATTTACTATTGATAATTTATTTACAGTAATAATTATAACATATCTTTAATTTGTAAAAATATTTATTTAATATTTTTAAATTTTTTTTAAAAAAAAGAAGGATTTTTATAAATTGATGTAGTATATATATTTAGAATTTATGATAATAAATTAAAAAAATAGTACTAACAAAATAATTCTCCTAATTAAATACAGTAATCTGTATGAAAGTAGGGGGAGAAGTCTTTTCTTTTATAGAAAAGGTGCCGAAGGGGCACGATGTATGATACATTTAAACTCTCAGGGGAAAGGACCCTTACCGGACAGAACTCTGGAAAGTTTTTTAGTAAACACCGAAGGGGTAATTTTTCGTTATCTGTTAATAATGAAAAAAATCTCTCAGGTAAAAAGACAGAGCAGAAATAATCTTTGAATATTTCCCTTCTGTCTTTTTTTATTTTAAAATAAAATAGTAAAAAATTAAAATCAGGAGGCATCCAAATGAAATCAGATCTACAGATTGCTCAAGAAGCTAAATTAAAACCGATTACTGAAATTGCTGCATCGATCGGGATAAAAGAAGATGAATTAGACCTCTATGGGAAATACAAAGCCAAGGTCTCTCCCGATATCCTAAAGAGACTAAAAGATAGACCTCAGGGTAAATACATCGTAGTAACTGCCGTCACCCCTACCCCTTTAGGTGAAGGTAAAACAGTAACCTCCATCGGATTAGGCCAGGGTTTAGCTAAAATAGGTAAAAAGGTGGTTAACACTCTACGAGAACCCTCGATGGGTCCGGTCTTCGGGATTAAAGGAGGAGCAGCCGGAGGAGGATATTCTCAAGTCGTTCCCATGGAAGACTTAAATCTTCATTTTACCGGAGATATCCATGCAGTGGGAGCAGCCAATAACTTACTCTGTGCCATGTTAGATACTCACCTGCAGAAAAAAAACAAATTAGGAATAGACATACATAATATCAATATCAACCGGGTGGTTGATATCTCTGACCGAGCACTACGTCATATCATCATCGGCTTGGGAGGAAGAGTCAATGGCATCCCCCGGGAGACCGGTTATGATATTACTGTCGCCTCAGAAGTTATGGCTATTCTCTCTTTGGCTACCGATGTCTTTGATCTAAGAGCTCGATTGGGCAGGATGACTGTAGCCTACACCACTGATGGCAATCCGGTAACCGCAGAAGACCTAAAGGCTGCCGGAGCCATGACTGTCCTCCTAAAAGATGCCCTAAAACCTAACCTCATCCAAACCTTAGAACACGTTCCCTGCCTGATGCACTGTGGTCCTTTTGCCAATATCGCCCATGGCAATAATTCAGTTTTAGCTGACCTGATTGCTACTAAATTAGGTAACTATGTAGTGACCGAATCCGGCTTCGGAGCAGATATGGGTTTTGAAAAGATGTGTAACATCAAATGCCGCACCAGTGGCCTGAAGGTAGATTCAGCAGTAGTAGTATGTACCATAAGAGCATTAAAGATGCACGGTGGTGCCATCAAGGTAGTGGCCGGTAAACCCTTGGATCAAGAAACTTTAGCCAAAGAAGACTTAGAATCTGTAGCCAAAGGTTGTGAAAATTTAGAGAAACACATAGAAAACGTGCTTCTGCACGGTGTCCCCCCGATAGTAGTTATCAATCGCTTCCCCACTGATACTCCAGCCGAGATTGAACTAATTAAAGAAAAGGCCTTAACTGCCGGAGCAACTGCTGCGGTTACTCATAGTGTCTGGGCCAAAGGAGGAGAAGGAGCAATAGAATTGGCTGAAGCCGTAGTGGAAGCTACTAAAAAACCCAATCATTTCCACCACCTTTATCCCTTAGATTTATCTATCAAAGAAAAGATTGAGACTATTGCTACTAAGATCTACGGTGCAGAGGGAGTTGACTACACTCGTTTAGCCGAAAAAAAGATTAAACTATTTACCGAAGTAGGCTTCGATAAACTTCCCATGTGTATGGCTAAGACTCATCTTTCTTTATCTCACGATCCTTCTGTAAAAGGCAGACCTCGTAATTTCCGTATACCCGTCCGGGATGTAAGAGCATCAGTAGGTGCAGGATTCCTCTATCCCCTTTTAGGAACCATGATGACTATGCCAGGTTTACCTTCGGTACCGGCATCTACTAAAGTAGATATTGATGAGGAAGGGAATACAGTGGGATTGTTCTAAATTAGTCATTAGTGACTAGCATAAATTTAGTATATAGTATATAGTATTGAGTATATAGTAAAGAGATAGTTAGATACAAATTAGAAGTCAGGAGTAGGGGCACGATGCATCGTGCCCAAGGTAAACGAAAGGTAATAAAATAAAGAGGGCACAATTCATTGTGCCCCTACAAAATTATAAAACAGTGGGTAATAATGTAGGGACTTGATTCATCAAGCCTGCAATAAAGACGGGTCAGATAAATCCGACCCCTACAACCTGATACTAATGGTGTAAACGGATATCGACTAAAAACTGTCTCGAGGAGGTGATGATTGAAAGTAATTAGAAAACAATATTAAAATGAAATTTAATTAAAATTATTAAATAACAAAATGACATGGAGGAAAGATATCAAATGAGTAATAAAGTTATAGAAAATTTATATTATACCAAAAGTGAAGAATGGTTAAAGGTAGAAGATGGTATTGGAACAATAGGAATTACTGATTATGCTCAGGATCAGTTAGGAGATATTGTTTACTTGGAAAAAATAGAAAAAGGAAAAAAATTAAAACAAGATGAAACCTTTACTACCATTGAATCGGTAAAAGCTGTATCTGATGTGAAAACTCCGGCTACCGGTGAAATAATCGAGGCAAACGTAAAAGTTATTGAAGATGCTTCTATTATCAACAAAGATCCTTACGGAGAAGGATGGATTGCTAAAATAAAGATAGAGAATAAGGATGAATTAAAAAATCTAATGAGCGCCCAAGAATATTCTGAATATAGAAAAGAATAGAGGTGTAATAAATATGAGATACATTCCCAGTACTGAAGAACAAAAAAAGGAGATGCTGAAAGAGATTGGGGTTTCTTCTTTCGAAGACTTAATTGAAAGTGTTCCTCAATGCCTCCGATTAAAAGATAAATTAAATATTCCCGAAGCAATATCAGAAAGCGAATTAGAAGATAAAATTTACCGTATCGCTAAGAAGAATGCGGATTTCTATTCTATGAAACCTTTGATAGGCGCTGGTTCCTACCGCCACTTTATCCCGGAAGCAGAAAAATTTCTTCTACAGAGAGAAGAGTTCTGGACCTGCTACACCCCTTATCAACCTGAATTGAGTCAAGGCACCTTGCAATCTATATTCGAATACCAGAGCTATATTTCCCGGCTTACCAAGATGGAGGTAATAATCCCCTCTATTTATGATGGTGCCTCAGCAACCGCTGAAGCAGCTTTGATGTCCCTAAGATTAACTCATAAAAATAAAATTATTGTATCGAATTTGCTTCATCCTCATTATCGAGAAACAGTCAAAACCTATTTAGCTCCTCATGAAACAGAAATTATTGATTTACCCTATAAAAACGGTTTAGTTGATATGGAAAAATTAAAAATCTTAATTGAGGAAGATGTAGCATCGGTAATTATTCAAAGTCCTAATTTCTTTGGTAGCATAGAAAATATGGCAGAAATTTCCGAAATAGTGCATTCTAAAAGTGTATTGTTAATAAACGTAATTGTGGAAAGTATGTCCTTGGGAATTTTAAAAGCTCCCGGAGAAATAGGGGCTGATATCGTGGCTGGTAATGCCCAATCATTTGGGATGGATTTAAATTATGGCGGCCCTCATAATGCTTACTTAGGAACCAGGAAACAGTATACCAGACAGATTCCTGGAAGAATTGTAGGGGAAACAGTAGATGTTGATGGGAAACGAGTTTTTGTAATGACTTTGCGAGCTCGAGAACAAGATATAAGGAGGGAAAAAGCTACTTCTAATATCTGCACTAACCACAATTTGAATGTTCTCGCTGCAAATATTTTCCTGTCTTTGATAGGTACTGAAGGTCTTTATCAAATTTCTCTTCTTAATACTAAGTCTGCTCATTATTTAGAGAATTTATTATTACAAACCGGAAAATTTGAAAGAGTATTTGACTGTCCTTTCTATAACGAGTTTTTATTGAAGAGCAAAGATGACGTCTCTTCTATAAATAAAAAACTTTTGGAAAACAACTTTGTTCCCCCTCTCAAGATTTGCGAATTTTATCAAGAGGAAAATATGAATAATGTTCTACTCTTTGCCGTTACTGAAGTATTGAGCAGAGATAACTTAAATTTAGTAGCTAAAATTCTTTCAAAATAAGGAGAGATAAATATGAAATTAATATTTGAAAAAAGTATAAAAGGTAGAGATGGTTATTCGCTACCTCAAGATTTATTTGATAATATTAAAATTGAAGAATGTTTACCTGAATATGTTATTAGTAAAGATAAAAAATTACTTAGTGAAGTTTCTGAAGTAGATGTTGTTCGGCATTTTACTAAACTTTCTAAATTCAACTATGGTCTTGATGATGGATTTTATCCCTTAGGTTCGTGCACCATGAAGTATAATCCCAAAATTAATGAGAAGTTAGCCTCTTTGAGTAATTTTATCTACGCTCACCCTTTAGCCCCTGAAGAGACTGTACAGGGTTGTTTGGAGATTTTCTATGATTTGAATAAATTACTATGCGAAATAACCGGTATGGACGAATATACTATGTCTCCTGCTGCGGGAGCACACGGTGAACTTGCCGGCATTCTCATTATGAGAAAATATTTTGTAGATCACGGGGATATCCGACATAAGATGCTAATTCCCGATTCTGCTCATGGTACAAATCCTGCTTCAGCTGCTATGGGAGGTTTTCAAATAGTAGAAGTAAAATCAAATGAAAAAGGAACAGTTGACCTGATAGAATTGGCCGAATTAATGGATGAAGATACTGTAGGATTAATGTTGACTAATCCCAATACCGTAGGATTGTACGATGAAGGAATAGAAGAAATTGAAAAGATTGTCCACAATAAAGGAGGCCTGCTCTATTATGATGGAGCTAATATTAATGCCTCCTTGGGAATAATCAGGCCCGGAGATGCCGGTTTCGATGTAGTTCATCTTAATCTACATAAAACTTTTTCTACTCCCCATGGAGGGGGTGGACCCGGTGCTGGAGTAATTGGAGTAAAGAAAGACCTTATTCCTTACCTTCCCACTCCCAATGTTGCTTTTAATTCTGACCAAAAAAAATATTATCTATCAGATACGGCAGAAAAGAGCATCGGTATGGTAAGGGCATTCTGGGCTAATTTCTCAGTATTAGTTAAGACTTATGTCTGGATACTTAGTATGGGACCGGATGGTCTTTATAATACTTCAGAAACAAGTATAATCAATGCCAATTATGTATTGGCTAAATTAAAAAACTATTATAAACCAGCTTATGACCGTTATTGTGGACACGAATGTACGGTTACCGGAAGAGAGTATAAAAAATATGGGGTAAAAACCTTAGATATTGCTAAAAGAATAATGGACTATGGTATGCATCCACCCACAATTTATTTCCCTCATTTTGAACCTTACGCTGAGGAAACTATAATGGTAGAGCCACCCGAATCAGAAAGTAAAGAAATTCTGGATAATTTTATTGATATTATGATAAAAATCTCTGACGAAGCCAAGACAAACCCTGAATTGTTAACCACTGCTCCTCATAATACTCCCATTAGAAGGACTAATGATGCCTTAGCTATAAAAAGAGCAATTTTAACTTATGATGATGAATTAAAACTAAAAGATGAACTAAAATACCAAGAAAAAGATATTGATTTTTAATCAGGAGGTTTGAAAAATGAAAGAACAAGAACCATTATTAACTCCTCTCCATGAGGAACATTTAAAATTAAAAGCACGGATGATACCCTTTGATGGCTTTGATATGCCGGTCCAGTACACAGGTATTATAGAAGAACATTTTGCGATAAGAGAAGGGGTGGGAATCTTTGATGTATCCCATATGGGAGAGATTGAATTGCGAGGAAAAGATGCCCTTACCTTTGCTGATTATCTGGTAACCAATTCGGTAACGAAAATGAAAGATGGAGATATAAAATATTCCCCTCTATGTTATCCTCATGGTGGTCAGGTTGATGATCTCTTTGTTTATAAAATAAAAGATGATTTTGTGTTATTGGTAGTAAATGCCTCGCCTAATTATTCAGTCAAAGATTATGATTGGATTATAAAAAACAAAGGTAATTTTGAAGTGGAAATTTCCAATAAAAGTCGAGATTATGGAGAAGTGGCTGTTCAAGGTCCTGATGCAGTAAAACTCTTAGAACCTTTAGTAAAAGGAGAAATTTCTCTTAAGGAGTTAAAACGCTTTAAATTTATTTTTGGAGAATTATTCGGTAAAAAAATTCTTATTTCCCGAACCGGCTATACCGGAGAAGATGGATTTGAGATTTATTCCTTTAAGTCTGAAGATATCATAGACATCTGGCAAGGTATTCTCAAAGAAGGCAAAAAGTTCGGCCTAAAACCATGTGGATTGGGAGCAAGAGATACCACCAGATTCGAAGTATGTTATTGGCTTTATGGAAATGATATTGATAAAACTGTAAATCCGATAGAGAGCGGTCAAGGTTGGACTGTAAAATTTGACAAAGGGAACTTTATCGGAAAAGATGCTTTAATTAAAATAAAAGAAGGGGGAATTAGCAGAAAATTAGTGGGACTTTATATCCCTCAAGGTGGCATTCCTAGAACTAAAATGGAAGTAAGAAAAGACCAAAAGAAGATAGGTTACATTACCTCCGGTAATTATTGTCCTTCTTTGAAAAAAGTGTATGCTATGGCTATCCTGGATCTTCCTTATACTGAAAAAGGTATTAAAGTAGATATAGCCATCAGGAATAGAGAGGTTGAAGCAGAAGTTGTAGAAACACCTTTTCTCCCACCATTTAATAAAAGATAAGAAAAAACACTTAAATACAATTTTTTTTCTAAAAAAGAAGGATTTTAATTTTTTTTGTCGTATATAATTAATATAAACTAAAATATTAAAATGATACTCACAAAAATATTTAAAGAGATTGTGAGGTGGTTCAATAAAAAAAACAGTATTTTATTAATCCTTTAAGGAGGTGATAGTATATTCAATAACCATCCTGCTAATCTTTCATAATGAAATTATTAACTTTGTCTCAAAACAATTAATTTAATGGTAGATATTTAAAATATATATTAAACTTTTAAAAACCAAGGAGGTTTTATATGACTGCCATAATGGATTTTTTAGACATAATTAATGCATTTGTTTGGGGACCACCCATGATGATAATGTTGGTAGGAATAGGAATATTCTTAACTATCAGATTAGGTTTCCCGCAATTTAAACATACCGGTTATGCCTTGAAGCTTATATTTAAGGGTGCACTAAAAAAAGACTCATCCGAAAAGGAAGAAGGAGAAATCACCCCTTTTCAGGCTCTAACTTCAACTCTTGCTGCAACTATAGGAAATGGTAATATTGCTGGCGTAGCCACTGCGGTTGCTGCCGGAGGACCTGGGGCATTGGTTTGGATGTGGCTTACTGCTTTAGTCGGAATGTGTACTAAAATGTGTGAAGCTACTCTCGGTGTAAAATATAGAATAAAGGATAAAGACGGAGCACTTGCCGGTGGTTCGATGTATTTCATCAAAAAGGGACTAGGTCAAGCATGGTTAGGTTGGCTCTTTGCCTTTTTCGGTGCAATCTGTGCTTTTGGAATCGGAGATATGGTCCAAACTAACTCTCAAGCTCTGGTATTGAAGAGTGTATTTAATATACCAGTTTTAGTTACAGGTATTGTAATGGCTTTTTTAGCCTGGATAGTTGTAGTAGGAGGAATCAAAAGAATCGGTGAAGTAACCGAAAAATTGGTCCCCATCATGGCCATTTTCTACATTGTAGGAGCATTAATCATTATTATCACTAAAATTAATATGCTCCCCTGGGCAATCGGAGAAATATTTAAATCAGCCTTTACCGGAAGGGCTGCTATTGGTGGATTTGCCGGGGCTACTGTAATGCAAGCAATGAGATTTGGGGTAGCCAGAGGAATATTCTCTAACGAAGCTGGTTTAGGTAGTGCAAGTATGGCTCATGCTGTTGCCAAGACCCCTCATCCAGCACGTCAAGGAACTATTGCTATGGTCGGAGTTATGATTGATACTCTAATTATTTGCTCTATGACCGGTATTGTTATTGTTATGACTGGATCTTTGGAAACAGGCCTTACCAGTACTGCCCTTACCGCTCATGCATTTACTTCTGTTTTAGGAGGATTAGGTGGACCTATTGTAGCCGTTGGTTCTCTTTTGTTTGGTTATTCTACTCTTATTACCTGGTGTTACTATGGTCAACAATGTGCTCGTTTCATCGTCGGTCCTAGCATAGTTAAACCTTATGCCTGGCTCTTTGTTATTTTAGCCTTCGCTGGCGCTTTAGTAGAAGTACCCTTTGTCTGGCTACTCACTGATACTCTTAATGGAGCAATGGCTATTCCTAACTTAATAGGATTACTCTTCTTAAGCGGAATAATGGCA
>JAUVOA010000155.1 GCA_030599445.1 Atribacterota bacterium
AGTGATTTTCTCTGGAGTAAGCATAGCACAGGAGGTAGCTAAGGATTCGGAATATCTGCAAAAGATTGCTCTTTGTAAAGATATTCTGGAAAAGAACCCACTAAGAGTGACCAATTCTTTCTTTCCCCAGGACGAGAAAGTGGTTACCTGGCTTAGATTTTCTTATGACTCTGCAGAAAAATTTATCCTTAAGTGGGAATGGATTACTCCTCAGGGTAAATTATATCACCAGGGCGAAGTGGAAATGGAATCTGGCAGTTATATTAATTACCGTACCTGGTACTGGATAAAGATTAAAGGTAATTATGCCTCTCAGTTGCCCGGAGAGTGGAAGGTAAGAGTGTACATTAATGATATTTTTCTTGCAGAGAGGAATTTTTTATTGTAGGGACTTTTTGAGTTACCAACTGAATGAACTGAAATCTAAAAATATTGCAGGTTTATTGAAATTTCTTCCACTACTTTAGTAGAGTCTGCCTCTATGAAAATAGGGGGGGCAGGCTTGCTCTGTCTTTCGCAACGGCTTAACCTCTGCAGAATAGATTTATTTTAAAAAATTGAAATTAAAAGTAAAAGAACCGGACAATCGATGAAAAAAAATTATAATCTCTTGTTGATTAATCCATGGATTTATGATTTTACGGCTTATGATTTCTGGTCTAAACCTTTAGGGCTATTGTATATTGCCAGCATCTTGAGAGAGCGGGGTTATGAGATTAGTTATATAGACTGTATGGACCGTTATAATCGGGAGATTTTAAATTTTAAAAATAGAGAATTTCCTAAAAAAGATGAATTTGGCCGGGGTCCTTTCTATAAAGAAGAAGTTAAAAAACCTGCAATTTTAAAAAATATACCCCGCCGATATAGCCGGTATGGGATTACCGAAGAAATTTTCCTGAATAAATTAACAAAGCTACCTCCACCCCAGGCAGTATTAATTACCTCTATTATGACCTACTGGTATCCCGGGGCATTCAGAGTGGTAGAGATAATTAAAAAAATTTTTCCCGATATCCCCATAATTTTAGGAGGGGTCTATGCCACTTTATGTTTTGAGCATGCCTTTAAATTTTCTGGTGCTGATTATGTGCTAAAAGGAAATAGCATAGGAGATTTAATAAAAATATTAGAACAGCATACAGAGAGCAAAAATGATTATTCAAAATACGAAAAAGGCTTAGATAACCTGCCTTATCCGGCCTGGGGCCTCTATTCGGAAATTGATTATATCTCTATCTTATCCTCTCGGGGCTGTCCTTACCGTTGTAGTTATTGTGCTTCTTTTAAAATAAATCCCAAACTGGAATTTAGAAACCCCGAAGAAGTAGTAAAGGAGATAGAATATTGGAACAAGAGAAGGGGAGTAAAAGATTTTATCTTTTATGATGATGCATTATTGATAAATTCGGAAGATAATTTTCTGGTTATTTTAGAGGAATTAATTAATAAAAAACTGGCTATCAGGCTTCATACTCCCAATGGAATTCATGCCCGAATGATAAATAAAGAGATAGCTTACAAGATGTACCAGGCAGGAGTAGAGACCATCAGGTTGGGTTTTGAGACAGTAGATTCCCGAGTCCAGTCAGAAACAGGAGGAAAAATCACTAATATTGAATTTAAAAAGGCGGTAAATTGCCTTTTAGAAGCAGGATTTAAGCCACCTCAGATCGGCGCCTATCTTTTAATTGGGATACCCGGACAGGATGTTCAGGAAATTATTGATTCCATCTGTTTTGTGGTAGATTGTGGTGCCCATCCGCGTTTAGCTAAGTTTTCGGCCATTCCGAGTACAAAGATCTGGGACGAAGCCAGGACTTATTTTAATTTAAAGGGAGATGTTGACCCCCTTTTTCACAATGATGCACTTTTACCTTATTTATCACCGGATATTACAATTAAAGCCTATCAGCAGATAAAATCAATAGCGAAAATATAAAATAATATAAACTAAATGTGTTATAATTAAAAAAATATAATATCTTCGAATATAATAATTTGGAGGTGATTTAAAGAAATAGGTATTCCTCAGGCTGTAAAGGAGTGAAAAAAGCAAGAAACAAAAGTAGACAAAATAGGATACATAGATTTGTAAATGTGGATATTTTATAAAGCATTTAATATTATAAGGAGGAGAAAAAAATGGAGCTGTTAAAGGTCTCATCTAAGTCGAATCCTAAAGCAGTAGCCGGTGCCTTAGCAGGAGTAATACGGGAAGAAGGAAAAGCAGAATTACAAGCCATAGGAGCAGGGGCGGTAAATCAGGCAGTTAAGGCGATTGCTATTGCTCGAGGTTTTACCGCAACCAGTGGTGTTGATTTAATCTGTATACCGGCTTTTGTAGATGTAGAAATTGAAGGAGAAGAAAGGACCGCTATTAAATTTTTGGTCAAACCCGGATAAAAGATTATATTACCGATGTCACTCCAGGTGAAAAGTGACAGGAAGAATTAAGAAGTTATTAAAAATATGGGATTAACTTAGAAAATAATTTATAGCTAAAGTGATTTTAGAGAAAGAGAAGATTTAAAAAGTATTAGAGTAAGGGGGGGAGAATTAAGATTAGCATGGATAAAAAAAAGGAGAAAAAAGAGAAAATAGAGGATATGCCTATCCAGAAAACCGAAAAAATAGCTGGGGAAATAAAGAAAGAAGACAAGAAAGAAGAAAAAGTTAAGGTAAAAGAAATTTTGGGAGAAGTTAATATTGTACCCGAGGTAATAGCGACTATAATTAGTCGGACAGTAATCGGTTTACCCGGGGTAGCCGGATTAGCAACTCGCGCCAAAGGTGGGATAGGAACTTTACTGGGGACCAAAGAATTGGAAAAGGGGATAAATGTTGATCTTAGAGAAAACAAAGAAGTTTCTACCACTATTTCGGTTATTTTAGAGTATGGTTCCATAATAATTGATGTAGCTAAAGAAATTCAGAAGAAGGTAAAAGGGGAATTAGAAACCAAAACTGGACTTAAAGTTACCGGAGTAAATGTAAATATTCAAGGTGTACATATAGAAGAAAAGAAGTAGTCAATATATCAAAGGAATAGGCCTATCAGGTATTAAAAAATTACCTGGATAGGCCTATTTACAATTAAACTTGTTAATAAAATTAAAATATTTTCTTATTTTACCTTCTCTTTTAATTCCTTGCCTGCTTTGAAGAAAGGTACATTCATAGCTTGTACTTTGATTTTTTCGCCAGTACGTGGGTTTCTGGCCATTCGTTCATCTCTATGTCTGACACCAAAAGTTCCGAATCCTACTAATCTAACTGCGTCACTCTTGGCTAAGCAATCGGTAATAGTTTCGAATACACATTCGACAGCTTTTTTGGCTTCCTTTTTGGTAACACCGGTTTCACTTGCTACATTATCAATTAATTCGCCTTTGTTCATTGTTTACACCTCCTTTCATTTTTTCAAACAAACGAAATACCCTATAAAAATAGGGGTAAAATATAAGTATTTGCAAGCATTTCATTGCCACTACTTATATATTATACGACAAGCATTTTAAAAATCCTTCTTTTTTTAGGAATTATTTTTAGTTTTTTTAGGAAAAGTGGTATTTTCAAGCATTTTTAATATATTTAACTCAAATTATCATTCAAGGTAGAAATTTATTATCTATATAAAATAGAGATATCTTGAATAATTATAAGAGAAATTGCTATATATTGCAAGTGTTTTAACTTATTGAGGGTAATTTAGTTGAAAAAAAGTCCTAAAGTCTTTATTTAAGTTAGGGTTCTAAGTACTTAGCAAGGAAAACAATTTAGTATCTCTTTGATTTTACGGGGTATTTTTGGTTATTTTTTATGGTATAATAAAAAGTAAATGATATGCGGCAAACGGAAACCTAGTCCGTATCGCGTATTATATCGGATAGCGTATAGCGTATATAATTAGTTAGTTGGTTAGCTGGTTACCTGGTTAGCCGGTTAATACAAGTAACAAGTTTTAAATTTTGAATTATGGTTTTTCGCTTTTAGCTCTAAGTTTTTAGTTTTAATGTGGTAGGAGTTCGATTCATCGAACCCGCTAAAAAAACACCAAATAACTCGGGGCGGATGAATCCGCCCCCTACCTAAAATCAGGGTTCGCAATAACAGATTATCACAAAAAGAGATAGCTGATTTGAATTTTTACGCGATACGCGATACGAAAAAAAAGGAGGTTTTTAATGATGTTAAGAAGTATATTGCTTCAGAAGAGAGGAAAAATATTTGCCTGCATTTTTATTGCTCTAATAGTTTTTCTTTGGTTGGGTATTTCCGAAATTAATTTTGCTCAAAGCCCCAGCCCGGAGGAAGTCGAGAAAATGAAAAGCATTCAAATTATCAATCCTCATCCCCCATTTTCTCTTAGATTGTGGCTGGATAAAGAAAGAGGAGCTACTTATGCCCCTGGGGAGAAGATTAAGATTTCCTTCCAGGCCTCTCGGGATTCCTTTGTAACGATTTATAACTATGACACTGAAGGTAGAGTGAAAATTATCTTCCCCAATCGGTATTCACCACGTAATTTTTTAAGAGCGGGAGAAATTAAATCTATTGAAGGGGTACTTGACCCAAATACCAGACCAGGGATTGAATATGTTCAGGGATTCGCTACTAC
>JAUVOA010000233.1 GCA_030599445.1 Atribacterota bacterium
TACAGCTTAATTATGGAGGACAATTTACTCAAGGTGGATGGGAAATAAACACCAAAGAAGTCGTTTATCAAATCAACGACCGCCTGGCTTTAGAATGGTTAGTGCCTAACGGATTTGGTATGAGTTTTAGCTGGTAGAAATGTTTAATAAAAAAACTATACTAAGATATAAGCAAATAGAAAAAATCATCTCATACAATTTGTCTAAGTTTTAATTTTGAATTATGGTTATTAATATTCTATAGGAAAGATCACCTGCGTGACCAATTTTTTTAAGCTAAATTGTAAACACTACTCGAAATTAGTACAAATAAATAAAATAAGTATTTATATTAGAGCATAAAAATCTATACAAGCAAACCAAGTAACTAAATAACTAATTAACCAGATAACTAATCAACTAAATAAGGAGGTAAAAAAAATGCCAAGAGGAGATGGTACTGGACCAACCGGAGCAGGACCGGGAACTGGCCGGGGAAGAGGTGCCGGACAGGGACGCCGAGGAGGCGGCGGAATAGGAATAGGTGGTAATTGTGTTTGTCCTTCTTGTGGCGCTATAGCTACTCATCAAGTTGGTGTTCCTTGCAACAGCATTAAATGCCCTAAGTGTGGCGCTATGATGGTAAGACAATAGAATAAAATGGAAGGATTAAGCTAAATGATAATTTCAGTAGCAAGCGGAAAGGGTGGGACTGGCAAAACAACAATTGCCGTTAATCTTGCTCTGGCTTTAGCTAAAGACAAAGAAAAAAATGTGCAATTTTTAGATTGTGATGTAGAAGAGCCTAATGCCCACCTTTTTTTAAAACCTGTTATAACGAGCTCGGAATCAGCAGAGATTCCTGTGCCTAAAATTGACGATAAAAAATGCAATTATTGCGGTAAATGTGCGGAAGTTTGTGTTTTTAATGCTATCGCAGTTACCAAGAATAAAGTTTTGGTTTTCTCCGGACTGTGTCATGGTTGTGGGGCTTGCACGTTATTTTGCCCGGAAAAGGCAATTAGTGAGGAAGGAAACGAAGTAGGAGTTTTAGAAGAAGGCAAAGCAGGGTCTATTAACTTTACACATGGACGTTTAAATATAGGAGAACCGATGGCTCCTCCTATAATAAGAAAAATTAAAAAGAAAATTAAGAAAGATGGTATTAAAGGGGAAAATAATGATATTACAAATCGTCACATTACCTTAATTGATGCCCCTCCAGGTACTTCCTGTCCGGTTATCGAATCTATAAAGGATAGTGATTATACTATATTAGTTACTGAACCGACTCCTTTTGGGTTACACGACCTTATTTTAGCAGTGGAAGTGCTTAAAAAATTAAAGATACCTTATGGTGTAGTATTAAATAAGTGTGATATTGGAGACCATAAGGTAGAAGAATATTGTAAGAAAAATGATATTCCTCTTTTACTTTCTATCCCTCTGGATAGAGAGATTGCAGTTGCTTATTCTAAAGGTATTCCCATAGTTAAGATAAATCCCTCCTATGAGCAGAAATTTATCCAACTTTTTCAAAAAATCGTGCAAATTATTTAATGTTTTTATCTTTACGGCTTTGTAATGATAAGAATCGAGGTATTTTTTAATGAAAGAAATAGTTATAATAAGCGGTAAAGGCGGAACAGGAAAGACGGTTATTACCGCAAGTATAGCTGCTTTGGCTAAGGATAAAGTTATGGGAGATTGCGATGTAGATGCTTCCAATCTTTATCTTTTACTTCATCCTGAAATAAAAGATAAACATGATTTTTATGCCGGAATAATTCCTCATATAGATTTAGAAAAATGCACTAATTGCGGTCGATGCCAAGAAGTCTGCCGTTTTGATGCCATTAAAACAATCAAAGGTCAGACGGTAATTGACCTGGTATCTTGTGAAGGATGCGGCTTGTGTGCTTTGGTTTGTCCGGTAGAGGCTATTCAGATGAAGGAAAATCATTGCGGAGAATGGTATATCTCCGAGACAAAATATGGACCTTTAGTACATGCCCGATTGGGTATTGCAGAAGAAAATTCGGGGAAATTGGTTACTTTAGTACGCCAGAATGCCCAAACAATTGCTAAAAAAAATAATATTAAATTAATAATTGTAGATGGACCTCCGGGAATCGGCTGTCCCCTTATAGCTACTCTCAGCGGAGCTAATTTAGCTGTAGTGGTAACCGAACCTACTCTTTCCGGATTACATGATTTAAAGAGAGTGGTAAAAGTGGCACAACATTTTAGAGTAAAAACGGCAGTTATAATAAATAAGTACGATATTAATTTAGAAAATTCAGCTAAAATCAAAGACTGGTGCCAAAAAAATAATGTACCGATAATAGGTAAAATTCATTTTGATAATATAATAACCGAAGCCTTAGTAAAAGGATTGCCAGTAGTTGAATATAGCGACAATACAGTAACTAAAGAGATAAGAGACATATGGCAAAAAATTAAGTCAATATAATTAACTAAATTTATAGATCCTTCGTCTATAATAATGGTGATAGAATTTTTGCATTGGCAGTGTCATTTTCCCATCTTATGTCATTCCCGCGAAAGCGGGAATCTATCTTTATTAAATGTTGTACTTATGAATTCTGTATTAAATGTGGAATGATAAAAAATATTTTAAAAAAATTTTATTTAGTCCATTTCTTTCTCTTAACGCGATACTCGATACAATATTAAGCGAATACTTGATAAATAACTAACATGCTAGCTATCTAATTAACTAATTAAGCGAAGGGAGACATTATGCTTACCTTTGGGCCAATCCCCTCCAGACGTTTGGGTCGTAGTTTAGGAATAAATAATATTCCCCCCAAAATATGTACTTATTCCTGTGTTTATTGCCAGATAGGAAAAACTTCTAACATAAAAATACAACCACAAGTCTTTTATTCTCCTTCTCAAATTTTTAA
Organism: Atribacterota bacterium; assembly: GCA_030599445.1. Classification (GTDB taxonomy): domain Bacteria; phylum Atribacterota; class Phoenicimicrobiia; order Phoenicimicrobiales; family Phoenicimicrobiaceae; genus Sediminicultor. Next base: position 2,910 of record JAUVOA010000233.1, read on the forward strand.
TGAAGTTCAGGAAAAAGTAGAGAAAAGCAGAGAAAAAGGAGAATCTATTGACTATCTTACTTTTGTACCTGATGGAGAACCTACTTTAGATATTAATTTAGGTAAAGAAATAAAATTAATCAAATCTTTAGGAATTAAAATAGCCGTTATTAGTAATAGCTCTCTTATAGATCAAAAACAAGTGAGAGAAAATTTAAAGCAAGCAGATTTAATTTCTTTGAAAGTAGATTCTGTTGAGGAAAAGATTTGGCGAAAAGTGAATCACCCTCACCGAAGTCTGAGTTTAAAATCTATTTTAGATGGCATGCTAAAATTTAGCGAGAGTTTTAAAGGGAAAATAATAACGGAAACAATGTTAATTAAAAATATTAATGATGATGGCCAAAATATAAAAAAAGTGGCTGATTTTTTAGCTAAACTTAAACCGAGCCGGTCTTATTTATCTCTTCCTATTCGACCTCCTGCAGATAGTTGGGTAGA
>JAUVOA010000021.1 GCA_030599445.1 Atribacterota bacterium
AAAACTGTTTTAATTTTTTTCCCATCCCTTAACACGGTAATTCGATTTGCAATCTTAAAAACTTCTCCTAAGATATGAGTAATATAAAGAACGCTGACATGATTTGACTTGAGCTCAGAAATGATTCGAAAAAGATGTTCTATTTCATTTTCCGATAAGGAAGCAGTAGGTTCATCCATAATTATAAATTTGGCTTTATGGATTAAAGCTTTCAAGATCTCTACTAATTTTTGCTCTGCCACCCCCAGGTTTCTTACTTCTTCATGGGAAGGGAGTTCAAAACCAAGTTTCTTCGAAATATAAAGGTATTCCCGGTAGATCTTACTTTCATCAATTAAACCTAATGGGGTAAAACTCTCTGTTCCTAAAAATATATTCTGAATAACAGTTAGTTGAGGAATTAGACTATTTTCTTGATAGATTACGCTGATTCCACTTTGAAATGCCTGAGCAGGAGAATCAAACTCTACTTTATGATTATTAAAATAGATTTCTCCGGAATCTTTCTTATAAGCTCCTACCAGCAACTTAATCAAAGTCGATTTACCAGCGCCATTTTCTCCTACCAAAGCATGGACTTCGTCTCCATAAATCTCTAAATCTATATTATCCAGAGCCTTTACTCCGGGAAAAGACTTATTCAGTTTTCTTACTCTCAATATTGATTTTTCTATTTTGTTATTCATAACTATGTTAATAAGATATCACCCGCTAATTTTAAATTTTCATCGGGTATTTTCAATAAATCCCAGGATAAGACCATGCCTTTAATCTCCGCCTCTATCACGGATTTTAAATATTTTTTTAAAATTTTTTCGGTAATATTACATAACCCGGGTATTTGTACTGCCTCTATCCCTACATATGTATCTACTTTTTCCGGTAAGTTAAATTCCTTTATCCTTTGCATCTCACTACAAATAATGTGTTCAGAAATACCATTCTTTAATAGATCATTTATTTGGGTCGGTAAGGCCACTCCTATTATTCGACTTATTTCCCGGATTAACTGGCCTTCATCTAAGGTCGGATTAATTTCCAAAATAGCTCTTATCAAACAATATAATTCCAGAGGGAGGCCTGCCGGACTCGAGGTATGACAATATATCATCGGCTTTATCCAATCACAGGTCTTTACTAATAACTGGTAATCTTGAGATACTAAAGGAGCTAAAGAGGGGGCAAATAAATCAACTCCTACAAGTTTACCCATTTGTTTTGCCTTATCAGCAAAAATCTTTAAAACTTGATAAATATTTTGTTTGCGGAAATCATAAAATTTCTTCAGGCTATCTCGAATAATAATATCGGAAAATGACTGACAAGTCTGCAAATAGTTTACATCGATTGTTTTAAATTTTTCAAAAACGGTTTTTACTTGATTTCGATAGCCCTTTAAATCCTCACTATAATTATTATAAAATTTATGCAGGCAAGATTTACAAAAACAAGAAAAAAGAGCTTCAAAACCGTTGGAAGGAGAAGGAAACCGAATTCTATCTAAAAAGACTCCATCAAAACCACTTTCAATTATTTTATTCTGATATTGATCAAATATCTTTCTTATATTCTGTTCATCATTAGGGCAAACAAATAAAAAATCTTCCTCTCCCTTTCCCAACTTATCCCAACGACCATTTTTCCCATAACCATATAACCCGTCAAATGTTTCTACTGACTGCTCCCATCTTACTTTAAAACCGGGAATATCAGCTAAAATAGGATACCAGAGATAAGTCTTGATTTTAAAATCCCTGCAAATCTCTCTAACCAAATCAAGATCTTTTTTATTGATATCTGACCATATCATCAAAGCATCTAAGTTTAGAGCTTCTTTAGCTGTTGCCAGCTTATTTTTTAAATTATCGTTTTTGTGTAAAGAGTTGTTTGGGATATTATTTAAAACAATCTGTGTGCCAATCCATTTTTGCTTCATTTATTTAACTTAAATTATTTAAGCATTGCCCCCTCTTAATTTAATTAAGAATATTGTTTGCAGTTTATCTTAAAACTACACCTTTACATTTCAGGAATAAACTTATCTACATTATCTTTAGTTACAATTATATGCTTAATCTCTACAAATAGTGGCACCTTTTCGCCTTTCAAATATTTAGCAGTAGTCTCAGCTGCTTTATAACCTTCTTCAACAACAGAAAAATATGTACTGGCAGTAACTTTTCCCTCTTTTATATAAGGAACTAATTCTTTGGCATACTCCAGACCGGTAACATACACTCCGGTTACGCCTGCCTCTTCTAAAGCCATAGCGGCTGCAATAGCTCCACTCCACCACTGACAGCTTACTAAATCAACTTTTCTACCGCTTTGCAGAAATGCTTCCATGAAAGCAAGTGCGCCTACTTTAGTCCAACCCTCTATAGGTCTCTTCTCCACAATAGTCCAATTTGGATGTTTGGCTGCAACTTTCAAAAATCCCTCTTCACGCATTCTCTGAGGAGCAGTTCCCGGGTTACCCTCAATAAGTACAATACTAGCCTCTTTATCTCCCAATAGCAACTCCGCCATTTCTCCCTGAATAATTCCAGCACCAATTTCAGACCTTCCGACAAAAGATACAACTCCCGCATATTTCCCTTCAGGGTCTGTACCTAAAGAATTGGTAAAACTAATTAAGGGAATGTTTGCATCATTACAAAGCTTTACTGCTGGTAGTAATGCCATATTATCTGCAGCACAAAGCATAATTGCATCCACTTTTTTTACAATAAAATTTTCCACCTGAGAAAACTGCTTCCCGGCATCCCATTCGGCATCTGCATAAATGATATCTAAATCATACTCTTCGGCTGCTTTATCTATTCCTCTGCGCATAACGCTAAAGAACTCTACAGTTCCCGGTAGTAATACTGCTACCTCATATTTCTTTTGAGCAAAAGAAACAGAAAAACTTGCTAAAATTAAACCTATCATTAACACTGTCAAAACAAATAATTTAAAATACTTTTTCATTTTAAAAATCCTCCTTAAAATTTTATTAGATCAGCAATGTTTTTAAAGTAAATAATATTTATTTTTTATACGCTTCACCACCTTTTTAATTTATTCCTTGGTTCGCTTGAATTCACTATGTTACAATTGCTGTTTTAAAATTATAAATTATTTCTTTTTTTATTTATCAATAAGTATTAATCCTTTCTTTTTTAAAGGCTCAAGCACCTTTACTGCTGCCCCAATTAAAACTCCATCTTCTCCTAATTTAGAAAATTCTATCTTAGGAACAAAAGGGATTATTTTTTTGATATTCATCTTCATTTCCTCTAAAAATCTTGGTGGTAAAATTGAAATTCCCCCTCCGATTATTACTAATTCCGGATCAAGTACACAGGATATATTTCCAATACCATAAGCAAGAAACTTTAGTGCTTCTTTTACAATGCCCAGGGCAACACTATCTCCCTCGGCAGCAATTTTAAGGATATCAATAACTCTAATATTCTTTCCCGTCTTTTCCTTCATCTTCTCTACAATAATTTTATAGCTGGCTAATTTTTCTAAACAACCGTAATCTCTACTATTTTTAGGGGCATACTTGGGATCAATTAATAGATATCCTGCCTCACCGGCGGCGTTATTAGCTCCTTTATAAAGTTTTCTATTAATTATAATGCCCACACCTATTCCAGTTCTTTCTCCCACAAAGACAAAGTTGTTAATTTTTTGGGCTATCCCCTTAGTTTTCTCTCCCAAAGCCATCAGATTAACATCGTTTTCAAGAACGATTGGTATTTCAATTTCTTTCAATGTCAAATCCTCCAAAGATATTTCCCAATTTAAATAAGGAGCTACAGTTACTTTTTTTAATTTAAGGTCTATAATCCCTGGTACACCAATACATATACTCAATATTTTTTCTTTTGAAATATTTATCTCTTTTATAAAATCTTTTAATATAACACTAAGTGAATTTTTTAATTTTTGACTATTTAAAGACTCTATCTTCGGCCCAAACTTCTCGTTAACAATATTGTAAGATAAATCCACCAAGGCTACCCTTATTCCATTTTCTCCTCCTAAGTCCACTGCAATCATATAAGCTGCTTTCGAATTTATTTTTAATAATATTGGCTTTTTCCCGCCTGAAGAATCTCCCTTTCCAATTTCCTGAACTATATCTCTTTCAATTAAATCCTTTACAATAGCAGAGACGGTGGGAGGGGTTAACCCTACTACCTTACCAACATATGCTCTTGAAATTGAACCATTTTTCTCAATAGTTCTTAAAACTAAACCTTTATTTATATTTCTTATTTCCATTTAATTTTTTTTCCTTTTTAATTTTTTAGATAGAAAGTAGGTTCTCCTTATAATGCTTTTTATTATGCTTTTATATTAATTTTGTTCTTAAATATTCTTTCTTAATTAACTTTACTAACTAAGTATATAATAAAATATTTCCCGTCTGGTGTCAAATTTATTTATAAAATGGATTCCTACTCCTGCTTTCGCAGAAACAATATACAATATTTATTAAATCTAAGAACTTACACCCTTTGGCGCGCTCCCAGTTGTATATGTCCTCTACCCTCGCAAAATGGGTGTTTTTTGGCCTATTTCTGCTCCCTCAAAATTTAAAAATGGCTTCCTGCAAGGGTTACAGGGTTTCGTGGAGGTCAAAAAAGGCTAAAAAAATGTCGTAATTGCCGTTTTTTTGAAAATTGGGGTGCCCTTAAAGGCGCTCTACATGTGTTAAAAGGGCATTCCTGAAGAAGGTCTGAAAGCCTTGTAAATAAAGGGTTTCAAAAGCTAATAAAAAGAGTTATCTGTCATTTCGAGTATTTTATGAAATCATAAAAATTTTATTTTACGATATCATATTAATACTTCTCTATAATTTTAAATCTTTTATTAAACTTTTCCAACGGGTGCCATATAAATGGTAAATTCCTCAACACCATCAATTCCAAGAATGCTATCTGCAAATTCTTGATCATAGGCGGCAATGGCACAAGTTCCGGCACCAATTGCTTCACACGCCAGGTAGAGGCTTTGACCAACATGGCCGGCATCCAGAGCTATCACTTTATAAGACGCCCTTCCGTATCTCCACTCCATGCGTGCTGGTATAGTTGTCCAAATGAAGGTCACCGCACTTTTACCGGCAAATGATTGATCAAGAGCGGCCTGGGTTAGCAAATCCTCAAGATCTTTGTGTTTGACAACTTCAACCAGTTGATGACTCATCGGCAAATAACGATAAATCGCCTTTGGAATCCCCTCAACCCTGAAAGCTGCAATATAGGTTTCCAAAGCATGTCTGCATCCGGCTGAAGGCACGGTTCTATAATTTCTAACTGCAGATCTTTTTTCTCGAAGACCTTGAGTTGCCCATAGAAGAAAGGAAAGTTCTTCGAGGTTTATTGCCTCTGTAGTGTAGGACCGTCTCGATTTCCTTTGGGCAATCGCAGCCTCAACACTTACTTTATGAATTGATTTCCAATCCCCCGGTTTAATAAGGCTTATTCTTCTATCTTCGGGATTACAAGGTTTTTCTGCCGGTGGTGGCTTAATACCTCTACTCTGGTCTGTTATCGAAAAATCAACCGTTTTCCGAATGCTGTCCTTAAGAAAGTCTCTAAATTTTTTAGACATAGCAATACCCTCTTTCAATTTTAAGTTAAAATTTTAGTAACATATACGCTCATTCTTATCAGTATCGGGGGCTTAATTACCAGACCTCTTATGAAAAGTTATAAAAAGTTACCGAATTATTGACTTGATATACCTTCCCTATCTATCTAATTTAAAAGTAAAATATTAATTATCTAAGTGTCTCCCTATTTATTAATCTAACTAAGAATTTAACTGTTTGTTTTTAAATGGCGGTATATAGCCTCTGCCTTTACCGGGCACCCTTTAATATGTTTAATTGGATAATGATCAGCTACCCAATGGCAACACTGACCTATACTCACCAAAGGTTTCTTTGATTTGACTGTACCATACTTAAAAACAGGGGCAAACTCACATTCTCTATCTCTCAATCTTTGTCCCATAAGTATGGTACAGTCTGGAGATTGTCTTTCCTTATGCAAGCGCCGCATAGCAGCCAGCAAAGCTCCTTTGCAGGAACTGCATGTCCCTTTTTCGATAACTTCTAATTCCGGTAAATGATAATTAGGTTCTTTAATTGTATCAGCATTCTGCCCAGGTTGAACTTTTTTTATTTTTTTTGAGCTGATAATATCAATTTCTTCTATATTGGTCGGTCCCAGGTGAGCTTGTGCCGCCAAGCGAAGATGAGCAACTTCATCTCCGCGATATCCCAACATGGAAGCAGCTACTATATCAGTAGCCAAAGTGTTTCTACCGGCTAAGATGGTGTTTAACCGTACCGGCATTCCTCCTAATTCCCAGTTAAAAGAACACAAAGTGGCATCAACAATGGTTAAATCGGGGATAAGGACTGTGTTGAGATCGGCGATGCATTGGTGTAAATTTAAACGATGAAAGCGGCTTTTTTCCTTATCAGCAATACAGCCCTTAAGATTTTTCATACCGATGGTAACGGTTGTTTGGCTATGTACTTTCAAAATGGGAAGATTAATTATATAGTTAACCTTTTTTACTGTTTCAGCAACCAGTACTCTTCTCAATACCTTACCATAAGGTATGTCGATAGGTATTTGTTTATCCTTTTTAAAATCAAGCAAGGTAGCCTTCCATTTTCGAGCTATGTCCTGTATCCCGGTTACTTTATAAGCTTTCATGGTATCATTGCCAACCTCAGAACTCTCTCCTATAATTATTTCACAAGGAGAAGTACCTATTAAATGTTCTATGAGAGCATCTAAAATTAAAGGATTGGTGGTAGCTCCGGAACTATTGGGTTTTGCTACAACTAAATTGGGTTTCAATAAAATTCTGCTACTTGGAGTTATAAGTTGGTCAATTCCTCCTAAATCTTTCAGACAATTACTCACCATGCTTCTAATAGACTCATCACTATGTACCGTAACCGTATAATGAATGGCTTCCATATTAACTCCTTTTATTTAGAAAATGGGATGTATTCCTATTTATTTAATTATAGACCTTCTTTTTGTTTCCATTCAGGTTTGTCGGCAAACTGCCCCGATTTTGCGTACAGCCCAAAAGAATAAAACGATTGATATCCCAAAAATCAGCAACCACCCCATGAAGTGAAAATCAATCCCTGTCTCGAAAATCGTCCGCTTTTCAAATTTTCCCGCCACATCCGACCACCAATACGAGAAATTAAATATATCTATGCCTATGTGACCGATTATGCTTGGTATTAGTGAGCCGGAGACATAAGCAAGAATCCCTAAGAGTACACTCATCACAAAAAGATGAAAGAGAATTGGCGGGGCCCATGCCTGATTAAGATGTATAATCAGAAACATTATTGAAACCATCGTGATCCCTACTCCAGGGCCATAACGCTTCTCCAAAAGAACCTGCATATATCCGCGAAAGCCTGTCTCCTCACAAATACCTGCTACCAGCGAGGCCATGATAATAGTTAACCAAGCCAACCATAACGGCATTGCATCGAAATTGTACTCTGAGGTAAATGTCTCAGCGGGAAATTCCATGAGTCGGAAGGTCATCACAAAACCAGATTGCACCACAACCACGAAGAGCGCTGCGCCCACCAAGCTCCATTTCCAAATACTAGCAGACAATTTTACTTCACGAAAACTATTGCACCTCGCCTCTGCTGTAGCCTTAGGCCACCAGCTTCCACTGAAGTATTTCCAGTATAACCATAGTACGCCACCCATTACTACAATAAACCAGGGTGATGGTATGATTACTACAATTACCAGCCAAGCCATAACACCGATCGTACTGACAAATAACCCGGAGACTATAGCCCGTATCACGACAGGTATGCGTTGCCAAAACCTGATAACTGCTGGATCTGAAGATGACTTTTGCATATCTAAATTGGCCATATCTAGTTCTCCTTTCCCCCATTAGCTACATGGGCTCTATTCTCAGTATTTGGCTTATACCTTTCGTTTAATCGCTTTAAAAAAACGGAAAGTTTTAGTATCAGACCCCTTACAAAAAGTTATAAAAAGTTACCGAATTATTGAGCTAGTACAACGGTTCTTTGTCGCGCTTTCAAGAGTCTATGTTTGCCTTGTTGACGCCACTAGCGGCAAAAAAATTAGTCTTTTCTGGTTTTTCTATAACCTAATACTAATACGACAAAAAGCGTGTAAAGTCCTCTATTTGCATCTCTTTCTCATATCCACAATTTTTTTAATTGAATCTGGCAAAGATTTTGAAATTCAAAAACTTCAGTAGATAAAACAGCTGGCCATTTATTATTCTACTAATTACTCATAAATCCAGCCCATATAAATAAAAAGAAAATAAATATGGTTATAAACAAAATGACCCTGAAAATACTTAATTGGTCGTGTATTACGCTGATTCCGCATTTCTCATCCCAGCTGGTTATTCCATTTCTCTTTAATTTGTTGTAAGCAACTATCATGGTGAAAAGTGCAACAAGGGGAATTCCTATCCCCATGCCATATATCCAGACAAGGAATCCTCTTTTCATTCCCCTGGTATAAGAAATCTTTTCCCCGGATAGAGCGCGCATCTTTATTCCCAGTAAAACCTTCCCGGGAGTAGTGCCGAAAGAAGAGAGCATCATGGGTTCGAAGAATATCAGGTAAAATAGCAGTAGTAATGTGCCTCCGATAAAACTTTCCATTCGGAGTATCGTGTAATTGAGTCCCGGGGAGAATAGGGAAATTATAAATATATAGATGGGCATGATAAAGGAAATATCAAATAATCTTGCCCAGTATCTCCTCCAAGGATAGACTTGTGATTTCATAAATAAATCCTCCGCTGGATAAATTAGTTGACCAGTTACCCGGTAAACCGGTCAAAAATTCATGCGGGGTGCAAGATGCGAGAACTTCACCCCACCTTATCATCTCGCCCCTTTAATGCCCTTTCTATGCCCCTTGCTCCTTAAAATGTAATAAGGAGTCCTCCCCATCCCCAGAATTAGGAAGTAGTAGGGTCTTCAACATTTGGGATTATTTTTCTATTACCTCCCGGTGTCCGTCTTTATCAGGTCCGATTCTCTTAATTATGCTTTTTTTTGCATTTTTTTAAGATGATATTTAATGTCATCCTCGGTTAGACCAAATACTCTAACCAGAAAAATATTTCATTTTGACGGGTCTTCTTCCAAGCCCCCTATTTATAAAATCCTTCTCTATGTGCCCACCTTCGATACATCCAATATTATTTATTTTACAGCCCTCGGCAGTTTTACAAGCAAAACATTCTACGAAACCAACGGGGTAATTTTTAGAAAAAGTAGGGTGTGCGACTTCATTTCTTTTTCGTAATATACCAAGATCGCAAGTGCAATTTATCATTCAAATTGGCTGCACTAATTTAAGCATTTACTTCTCTAATATAATAATTTCTTCACAGTAATCTGAGTAAGGCCTAATACACTTATAGTTTCTAGTAAATCTCAATTTGGAGTTTAGTCTTCTAATCAAGTCTTCAGTTGGCCTTTCGTAGATTTCTTTACAAACTTCTCTTGTGTCTAAATCTAAAATAATGCAAGCCTCCAAAGATGGACAGTAATTTTTAGAATGAAATATAATTTTATTTTCTGACTTTTCCACTATGGGTGCTTCGCTACTTTTTACACCTATCTTCATAAGAATCAAATGATATGCCTTTTCAAGATCATTTCCTTTTAATTTACGTATCATTGTTTTGTTATTCTCGAACCACTGTATCCTTTTATTAAGAAGATCCTCTTCTATGTTTATCCATTCAGATTTCCGAAATTTTTTTACTAGTTTTCTTATTTCATTATTATAAAGTTTGAGACATTCTTTCTTAAGAACACCATCATGTATATTAATCTTGACATTCGACTTTTTAATAATTTCCTTGCAACTTAAATTTATCATGTTTCTTCCAGCTTTTATCGAATCTCTTATAGATACTCCGTATACTACTTCAGAAATATTTGACCAGATTATTGATCCCGTGCACATGGGACATGGTTCGTGAGTTGAAATAATAAGACAACCGGCTAAGTCTTTTCTGTAAATTTTTGAAGCCCTTCTTATTGCATTAATTTCTGCATGAGCTATAGAATCTTGATCCGTAACTTCTGTATCATGTGCACTTGCAATTATTCTACCGTCTTTAGCCACTACTGCTCCAAATCCTTTATTCCCCTCTTTTAAAGAGGTTTTAGCCTCTTCAATTGCAATCTTCATAAATTCTTCACAGTGCTTACTTGTCGTCATAACCACCTTAAACTCTCTTCAAGTTCTTTTTGATATTCTTTTGACGAAGATATGCTTTTCTCATCTTCTGTCTATATCCTCTTAATTTGAATTCTTTTTTACTTTCACGGTGATCTGAGGTTGTCATAGAAGGATAAAACAGGATGTGTTGTAATATCTGTTTTATGACCTAATTTTATAATTCGATAAAATCTGCAAAAATCCTCTTTTTTGGGAGAAAGTTTTTGGTTACAGTTGGAAGATGGTTAGAATTTTAAGGATTGATTGTATTGATAAAGAGTTGAATTACTTTTGCTCCACCGATAAATGTCCCTGCCATACTTCCCAGATTGGAAAAAGCAACTACCAGTAATATTTTAGTAACCCGATTATGGAAAAAGTCTTTAAGGGTAGTGATATTCCCCAACTGTTCGAAATCTTCTACCCGGGGCCGTCTAATCAGGGCTTCCACAATCCCGGCAAACCACCCGGCAGCTAAAAGAGGATTTAAAGAACTAAAAGGAGCGGCGGCAAAGGCAGTAAGAATAGAGAGGGGATGCGCCATGGCTATTAATGCCCCCAAGGCGGATAGGAAACCGTTCCATAAAAACCATTGAGTAATTTGGTTAAAACCGGCAGGGGGAGAATAGGTAAAAGTAGAGGCAATAATAGCAATTATTGCCAAGGGGATGCCCCAGACTAATACTTTTATGTAGTTGGAAGTAGAGGGTATTTTAGTAAGGGCGGTTAAATCATGCTCTTTATCTATTTCTTTTTTAATCCCCGGTATATGCCCGGCACCAACAATAGCGATTACTTTATTGCCCGGAGCCAGTTTTATTTTTTCAGCCAGGTATTGATCTCTTTCATCTATTAAAGTGTTTTTCAATCGGGGGAATGAACGGGATAATTCGCTTAGGGCGGCGGTAAGAATATCTTCTGATCTTAGTCTTTCAATTTCTTCTTCCGAAATTTTTTCTTTGCTGAACATACTGAAGATTAACATAAAAAGTATACGCAGTTTTCCCCAGAAACTGAGCTTTTTCCAAATGCGGGCAAAAGTAACCTGAATATCCCTGTCGGCAAGAACTAGATAGGAATTAGTCTCTTTCGCTGATGAAATGGCTTGAATCATCTCCTGACCCGGATTAATTCCTAATTGTTTAGCCAATCGTTTCTGAAAAGAAGATAAAATCAAGTTAACCAGGAGGAGCAGGGCCTTTTTTTGTTTGATTATGGTAATAATATCCATATTTTTCCATTTGTTCCGATTGTTTATACTGTTATATCGGGCAGGACACAGCTCTACGCAGACACTGTCCGGCTTTTCTTGCTCAATTAATTCTTTCACTTCCCGAGCACTATTTTTGGAGACATGGGCAGTACCTACTAATAAAATTTCTTTTCCGTCTTTTTTTAATATATGGATATTTTTACTATTCAGTAACAATTGTTTATTTCCTCCGGATAAAAATAATGTGAGTGTGCC
>JAUVOA010000044.1 GCA_030599445.1 Atribacterota bacterium
TATTGAAGCTACCCGGGTTGCGTATGGTTTAGATAAGATTAAAGAGGAAGAATTTCCGGTAAAGGAAGAGATAAGTTTCGAGGATATTGAGAAAAATGAGGATACGATTAGAAATATTAGACTCTGGGATTGGAGACCTATAAAGCAGACTCTAAAACAGATTCAAGCTATCAGGTTATACTATGATTTTAATAGTGTAGATGTGGACCGTTATTATTTTAACGGAAACTATCAGCAGGTGATGGTCTCTCCCCGGGAATTAGATAAAGATAAGATACCAGAACAGGCCAGGACCTGGGTAAATGAGGTATTAACTTACACTCATGGCTATGGGGTAGTGGTAAATCCGGTTAATAAGATTAGCGGAGAAGGCCTTCCCGAACTGTTGATTAAAGATATTCCTCCGGTTTCCAGCGTAAATCTTACTATTACAAGACCGGAAATTTATTATGGAGAGATAACTAAAGGTTATGTAATTGTGAAGACCAAAGCCAAAGAGTTTGATTATCCTAAAGGAGATGAGAATGTTTACAGTACCTATGCGGGTAATGGCGGGATTGCGGTCTCTTCTCTATGGAGAAGGATTCTTTTTTCTATAAAATATTCTAATATGCAGATTTTACTCACCACTAATTTTACTTCCGAGAGTCGAATTATGATCAATCGTAATATTCAGGAGAGAGTCAACAAGGTAGCTCCTTTCCTGGGTTATGACAAAGATCCTTATATGGTAATTTCTAAGGAAGGGAAATTGTTCTGGATACAGGATGCTTATACCACATCTAGTAATTATCCTTACTCTACTCCTGTTGCAGGGGGTTACTTCAATTATATTAGAAATTCGGTCAAGGTGGTAATCGATGCCTACAATGGGTCAATGGATTTTTATATTATAGATCAGAAGGACCCTGTAGCTGAAGTCTATAAAAATATATTTCCACAACTGTTTAAGAACTTTAATCAGATGCCTGAGGATTTAAAGGAGCATATTCGTTATCCTAAAGACCTCTTCCAGGTACAAGCAGAGCTTTATTCTACTTACCATATGATGGATCCCGATGTATTTTATAATAAGGAAGATTACTGGAACGTTCCCAATGAGATTTATGCTGAAAATGAAATCAAGATGGAACCATATTATATTGTAACCAAACTCCCGGGTCACGAAAGGGAAGAATTTATTTTGATGACTCCCTTTACTCCTTCTACCAAGAATAATATGATTGCCTGGCTGGCTGCAAAGAACGATCAACCGGATTATGGTAACTTGATTGTTTATAAATTTCCCAAGGAAAAGTTAATCTTTGGCCCGATGCAGATAGAAGCGCGGATTGACCAGGATTCGGAAATCTCTCAACAATTGACCTTATGGGGACAGAAGGGCTCTACGGTTATACGAGGAAATTTACTAGTAATCCCTATAGAAAAATCGATAATCTATGTTGAGCCTTTGTATTTACGGGCTGAGATGGGTGAGATACCTGAGTTAAAGAGAGTAATCGTCTCCAATGGTTCTGATGTGGCGATAGGAAATAAACTGGAAGATGCTTTAGAGAAACTCTTTACCAGGAGTTTCAGAGAAAGAGAAATTGTAGTAACGGGTGAAGAAAAAACTCTTAAAGATTTAATTAAGGAAGCAGCGGGATATTACGAAAGTGCTCAAGAGTTTGCTCGCGAAGGCAACTGGAGCAAATATGGAGAAGAACTGCAAAAACTGGAACAGGCTTTGAAGTTGTTAGAAGAAGCTAGCGAGGGAGAGTAAAGTTCGGTTAACCAGTTTTCCGGTTTCCCAGTTAATTTGATCGATAGAGAATAATTGTAGGGGCGTATTGCAATACGCCCCTACTTAATATTCGATTAAAATATAATAGTATTAGATGTAGGGAGCGGGTTTCATCCGCCCCGTGTTTTTTTCTTGTCGTTGCGAGTTCCGATTTATCGGAGTGCGGCAATTTCATCAAAATTACTCTAAGAAAATCATTGCAACCCATTACTAATTACTCATTACATGTTACATATCACTGCATCTTATCCGCTAAGTCTATGATCTTTGCCTCTAAATTTTCCAGATCCAATAAGGCAATGGTACTTTTTCCGGTTAGCCAACCTCCGCATTCGCCCGGATTTATAATGAGGGTCTTCCCGATTTTACGTAAATCTACACGATGGGTGTGACCATAAATGACTATATCGTATTTTTGGCTTTTTTCCAAGGAGTCGGTTAATTTTTCTTTATGAAGCATGATAATATCTTTATTATCTATCTTTACTATATAGGGCGCTGGAAATAGTTTTCCTATGTCCTTAAATTTTTCTCGAAGGTAAAGTTTATCTCCGTCGTTATTTCCGAATACACCTGTAAAGGGACAGTTTAAATTTTTAAATTCCAAAGCAGTAAAGGGGGAGACGAAGTCACCGGCATGAAGAACCAAATCTACTTTTTCCCGATTAAAAAAGGTGACTGCTTTTTTTATCTGAGGCAGATTATCATGGGTATCAGAGATAATTCCAATTTTCATTTTATGTTCATCCTGAAAATATTAAAAATTTAAAAACTAAACAAATATTCAATATTTTAAATAAAAAAAAGGGGGGGGGCGAACAAATCCGCCCCAGGTCTTTTACAATTTTACAATCGGGCTTAATAAATTAATTTTCTATAATTTTCTTACTACCCAATTATTTTTTACATATTACACATTACTTGTTATTAAATTTTCTATACGCTACCCGCTAAACGCTACACGTTAGTTGTATTTCTATTTAATTAATTCCTTTTCTTTAAGAAATTCTCCTGCTACCATTTTAGCAGGTTTGCCCATTCCATCTACTTCGTAATTTAAATCAATCATGGTAGCTGTATCGATTAATTGAGTAATGGGAAGAAGGAGTTCCTCTATTTCAGGATATTTATCAAGAACATCTTTGTTTATTACTATTGAAATATTGTAGATGGGGAAGAAACTTTTATCATCTTCCAAAACCAATAAGTCAAATTTTCTAAGTTTGCCATCAGTTCCAAATACCATCGCTACATTCACCTGGTTTCTATCGATGGCATCATAAGTTAATCCGGTATCCATGGCTTTAACATTTTTCCTTAAAATATTCATGTTATAATATTCTGCCATTCCAAAAATGCCGTCTTTTTCTCTTTCATAAAAATTGTGATTAACAGCAAAGAGAACTTTTTTGGGGTCTTTGTTCACATATTCGGTTAAGCTGGAAATAGATGTTCCCATAGCATCTATCATATCTTTTTTAATGGCTAATGCGTAGGTATTATTAAAAGTGGTTCTCCCCAACCATACCATATTGTTTTGTTCCAAATCATCTTTTTTTACCATTTCATAGAGTTTAACCGGGTCGTCAATTTTTTCGGGATATTTAAAGTATACAGCACCTCCAGTTCCCGTATAATCAGGCATAAGATCAATTTGTTCGCTGATTAATCCCGCCCTGGTTATGGCTGCGGCTGTTCCAAATTTTTCCTCTACCTGAAATCCATTTTCTTGCAACAATAGAGTAATTAAATTACCCAGGATATATTGTTCGGTAAAATCTTTTGCTCCCACCACAATTTTTTTAGTTTCCGCCCCGCTGACAGATAATCCGCCTAAGGCCAAGCAAAAAACAAGTAACAAGATAGTGTAGATAAATATGCGATTCTTCATAATAATTACCTCCTTAAGTTTTTTTAATTTGTAATCCCTTAGAGACTACTTTTTTTTCAATCTTGGCCATAATATAATCTACGATTATGGCCAAGAGGGATACAGTAATGGCACCGGTTATCAGCATTTCCGGTTTTTGTAATTTAAGACCGATAAAAATAAAATCGCCCAGACCTCCGCCACCAATAACAGCAGCAACCGTTGCCGAACCGATGATAATAGTAGAAGAACTTCTTATTCCTCCCATGATTACCGGAAGAGCAATTGGTATTTTTACCCTCCAGAGTAATTGATTTTGAGTTAAGCCCATTCCTTTGCCTGCCTCGATAATATTTGGGCGGACACTGAGAATACCGGAAGTAGCATTAAAAACAATAGGAACCAGGCCATAAATAACCAAAGCAATAATTGCCGGTTTTACTCCTATTCCCACGAAAATAAATATTAAAGCAATAATAACCAAAGAAGGGACTGATTGGGCAGCTCCCATAACCGAAAGGATAATCCTTCCGATTTTCTCCCTGCCTTCCTGGGTGACAAAAATACTTATGGCCATTCCAATAACTGTAGAAAAGGTCAAAGCAACTAAAAAGATAAAGATGTGTACCTCGAGTGCAGACATAATTCTACCAAAATTGTTTAAATAAAAAGATAATATATTCATATGATTATTTTTTTCCTCAGGAAATATTTGTTTTTTTATTAACTTCTTCAAAAATATTACTTAACTTTATAATTCCCACAAATTCTTTTTTTCGATTAACCACCGGAAGTTGTTTTTCACCTGCCTCCAGCATTTTAGAAAGCGCTTCATTGATATTGTTTTGTCTTTCAATAATCCAGGGTGCGGGATTGTAAATAAATTTTTGTTTTTTTGTCTCGGTTGCTTTTTCTAACACAAAACGGCTTTTCAGATGATTATTCTCATCTAAAGCGAAGGCGATTTTAATATTTTTTTCTTTCATTTTTTTCTCAACGCTTTCACGGGATTCGGTATCTAAAACAGTAATGAATCCGTCTTTCAATACATAATCTTTTGCTTTTTTCAAAGAAAGGGCCTTGATGTTTCTGTCTTGACCCAAAAGATTTTCCACGAATTCATTTGCCGGGTCGCTAAGTATTTTGGAAACATTATCATATTGAATCAGATTACCTTCATTGATAATGGCAATTTTATCACCCAATTTAATTGCTTCATTGATATCATGGGTCACAAAAACGATGGTCTTTTTAATTTCTTCCTGTATCTCTAAAAAAGAATCTTGAAGTTTAAGCCGGTTTATAGGATCAATGGCTCCGAAGGGTTCATCCATAAGTAGTATTTCCGGTTCGGCGGCAAGTGCTCTTGCTAATCCGACACGTTGTTTTTCGCCACCGGAAAGCTGAAGTGGATACTTTTGAGCAAAACTCTGGTTTAAAGTAACCAGTTCAAGAATCTCTTCTATTCTTCGCTCAATTTTTTTCTGTTCCCATTTGAGCAGGCGAGGAACGATAGCGACATTTTCGAAGACAGTAAGGTGGGGGAAGAGACCTATTTCCTGGATTACATATCCTATGTTTCTTCTTAGCTCAACCGGGTTAACATCATTAATTGGAGTATCGTTGACGATAATATTTCCTTTATCAAAAGGGGTAAGCCTGTTTATCATTCTCAAAGTGGTAGTTTTTCCGCAGCCGGAAGGACCGATAAACATGGTGAGGGAACCTTTTTCGATATGAAGGCTAAAATTATTTACCGCTATTTTATTTCCAAATTTTTTAGTCACATTGGTTAATTCTATCATTAATTTATTCTCCTGTTTACCTTTTTACTTTTAAACCTTTGGGAGTTATCCAATCTTCTACTTTTAATAAAATGTAATTCACCCCTATGCCCAATGCGGAAATAAGAATTGCACCTACCAATACCATGGTTAAATTTGCCCGTCCAATACCGGCAAAAATAAAATATCCCAATCCGCCTGCCGCAATAAGGGATGCATAAGTCGCCACACTGACTCCCATAACAACAGCAATTCTTATACCGGACATAATGACCGGAATAGAAAGAGGGATTTTTATTTTCCAGAGAATCTGATTTTTTGACATTCCGATTCCCCGGGCTGCTTCAATCATTTCCGGTTTTACCTGATTTAAGGCAAGATAGGTGTTACGGGTAATCGGTAATAAAGAATAAATCGTAATTGCCGAAACAGAAGGAACGATTCCCAAGCCTAATTTAAAAGGGGCAAAAGCAACAACCATAACACCATAGAGAGCCAAACTGGGAATGGTCATCATGATGCTGGCGACATTGATAACATATTTGGCAATATTAGGTCTGGAAGAAATATAAAACCCCAAAGATACACTAACTAATATTGAAATAGGTATACTTATGGCAACTATTTTAATATGGTTAAAAATTTCAAGGATAATTTTATTATGATAATATTCTAAAAAAAGAGAAAGAGGAATAATGTGCCTCCTTAATGGTAATTTAGATTAATCGCGAAAAATCTTTTGTGTCAATGATTTTTAGAAGAGCAAGTACAAAGACATTTATAAGCTGGTTTTTTCTTTTTCGAAGTTAACGTTCTTTAAAGATGTCTTCATCGAATCTTTCAAGTAATTTTCTGTTTTCATCATAGAAGCAATTCTTTCAACCGAGGACAAGAGCAAATGCTGTTCCCATCTTTGCAGCTTATCAAATTCTAATAAAAATTCTTTTTGTAGTAATGATGGTTTTTTATTAATAATATTTTTGCCATTTGAGGTAATTTTTATCAGAACCTGTCTTCGGTCAAGGCTGTTTTTTGTTCTTGTCACCAAACCTTTGATTTCAAGGCGGTCAATAATGTCGGTTACGGTTGCCTGGCTTAAACTGATTTTTCTGGCTATTTCCCCAATTGCTATTTGGTCAGATTGAAAAAGTTCATGTAAAATAAAAAGTTGGGGAGAAGTTAATCCGTAGTGCTTATCCAGAGACTTGGAATAGATAGACATAGCCCGGCTGATTTGCCTCAAGGTTACCAATATCTCTTCGCTTAAATCTTTATTATTGTTATTATTGATGTTCATTATTTTTCCTTATGACTAATGTACAATACTAATATATCGTATACTTAACAATAAATCAAGTTTATTATCATTCGTATTCGGTATCAAAGTTGCAAAAAACCTTTACTATATAGGATATAAAGATTGTAGATAAATAAAAAAATATAATTATGCATATAATAATATGTTTAGAGCACTTAATAATTATTAAAATAGTATTAAAACCGCAGTATATTCCAGGCAAACAGTGCAGATTAAGATTTAATTAAGAAAGAATAATTTCAGAAAAAGCCAAAAAAGATAAAAAAAGAAGATTTTATAAGCTTATTGTAGTATAATAAATTGGCTTTCAAAATAAATAAAAATGTATATTTTTTATAAAGGAAGTTAGAAATATAAAAATGCCAGAGAAAATTATCGGAATTTTAGGCGGGATGGGACCTGAGGCCACCATAGACTTATTTTATAAGATAATTAAATTTACTCCTGCAGAAAAAGACCAGGATCATTTAAGGATAATTATTGATAATAATCCCAAGATACCAGACCGTACTGCAGCTATCTTGGGAAAAGGAGAAGACCCTCTTCCAGCTTTACAAGAGAGCGCTCGAAACTTAGAGAAAGCCGGAGCAGATTTTATAATTATTCCCTGCAATACCGCTCATTATTTCCTTCCCTTAATTCAAGAAAGTGTCAAGATACCGATATTAAATATGATTGAAGAAACTACCAAAGAAACTCAGAAAAGAATTTCCCCAATACAAAAAGTTGGGCTTTTAGCTTCCATTGGTATTTATGAAACGGAAATTTATCATCAACACTTTAAAAAATTTAATATCGAAGTTATCTCTCCTGAGGAGAAAGATAAAGAAGAAGTTATGAAAGCAATCTATGCGGTTAAGGCAGGAAATTTATCTAAAGGTATTAAGAAAAGCATTTTAAAAATCGCTCAAGAATTGATAGACAAAGGAGCAGAAGCAATAATTGCCGGATGTACCGAGATCCCTCTAATCTTAAAAGAGGGGGATGCCTCGGTACCAATAATAGACCCAACTCAAATTTTAGCTAAAATTGCAGTTCAGAAAGCCAAGCTATAAAACAACAGTAATAGCCAACATCATATTTCCTTTTTTAGTAAAAATTCAGATAATTACATTTAAATATGATTTATTATTATCTATTTTTATTTTGTCTTTTTATAGTAGGACAGCTGTTTCTCCTGTCTATAAGCATATAAAATTTTAGACAAGTGTATTAAATTATGATAAAATCTTTAATAAATATATTATAAAACTGTAATAAGATAAGGACTAAATAAGGGAGGAACATCGGTGGAGAAAGATATAGAATTCGTTAAAGAAATTGCTTCAAAAGAGAAGAACTTTCCACAATGGTATGTAGATGTAGTAAGAAAAGCTGAACTGGCCGATTATACTACCATAAAGGGTTGTATGGTAATCAGACCCTATGGATATGGTTTATGGGAGAATATGCAAGCAGGTTTAGACAGAAGGATTAAAGAAACCGGGCATAAGAATGCTTATTTTCCCTTGTTTATTCCCGAGAGTTTATTAAAGAAAGAAGCAGAACATGTAGAGGGTTTTGCTCCGGAAGTAGCCTGGGTTACTCATGGTGGAAGCCAGAAATTAGAAGAAAGATTAGCTATTCGTCCAACATCAGAGGCAGTTATCTGCAGCCTTTATTCTAAATGGGTCAAGTCCTGGAGAGACCTGCCTATACTTATAAATCAATGGGTAAATATTGTGCGCTGGGAGAAAGTAACCCGTCTGTTTTTAAGGACTACCGAATTTCTCTGGCAGGAAGGTCATACTGCCCACAAGTCCCAGCAGGAAGCAGAAGTAGAGACCTTAAAAATATTGTATCGGGTTTATAGGGATTATATCGAAAAAGATCTGGCAATCCCGGTAATTGTAGGGCGAAAGACTGAAAAAGAAAAATTTGCCGGAGCCTTACACACTTATACCTTAGAAGCTCTTATGGCTGATGGAAAAGTCTTACAAGCAGGAACCTCTCATAACCTGGGACAAAATTTTGCTAAAGCTTTCAATATTAAATTTTTAGATGAAGACCAGAAAGAGAAATATGTCTGGCAGACTTCTTGGGGGACGACTACCAGATTAGTCGGAGCCCTGGTTATGGTGCACGGTGATGAACGTGGTTTAAAATTGCCTCCCAAGGTTGCTCCTGTTCAGGTAATCATAGTACCCATTATGTTCGATAAAACCAAGAAAGAGGTTTTAGAGAAAGCTGAGAGTATCCGCGCTATTTTAAAGAAAGATTTTCGGGTAGAGATTGATACCCGAGATGGGTACACCCCTGGTTGGAAATTCAACGAGTGGGAGATGAGAGGAGTTCCTTTAAGACTGGAGATTGGGCCTAAGGATATGGCTCAGGGACAGGTGATGCTGGCGAGAAGAGATACCGGGGAAAAGGTGGCTGTGAAAGAAGAAAATTTAGTAGAGATAGTGAAAGAATTACTGGATAATATTCAAGAAAATCTTTTTACCAGAGCCAAGAATTTTTTAGAAGAAAATATTCGCGAGAGCTCCGATTATAATGAATTCAAAAAAATTATCGAAAAGCAGAGAGGATTAGTCAAGACTTATTGGTGTGGAAGTAAAGATTGTGAAGATAAGATAAAAGAAGAGACCAAAGCAAGCATAAGATGCATTCCTTTTGAGCAAGAAGA
>JAUVOA010000100.1 GCA_030599445.1 Atribacterota bacterium
AAGTTTCTATTGAAAACCAAAGAAAAATATCCTTTGATTAAAGTGAGAGCAGAAAAAATACGAACTTTTTCCGAATTAGAGAAAGAAATAATCCAATGTATCGATGAAGATGGAATAGTTTTAGACCGAGCGAGTCCAGAGTTAAGGAAGATTAGAAGAGATATAATAAAAAAAGAACAAGCTCTGAAAAATAAATTAGAAACCATTATCAGATCTTCCCGTTTTGCCGCCATTATTCAAGAACCTTTAATAACTGTAAGACAAAATAGGTACGTTATACCTGTAAAGCAAGAAAAAAAAGCAAAATTCCCCGGAATAGTTCACGATAAATCTGATAGCGGAGCTACTTTATTTATTGAGCCCTTTGTAGTGGTAGAGTTAAATAATTTACTCCGTCAATTAATTAAGGATGAAGAACAAGAGATATTAAAAATTCTGCAAAAAATAACCTCTCTTATTGGAGAAAGGGCACAAGAGATTAATGATAGTGTTTTATGTCTGGGTGAAATTGATTTTATTTATGCCCGAGCAGCATTAGCCGATAAAATGAAAGCAGTAGAACCAAAATTAAACCAAGATGGTTTTATTAATCTTATCCAAGCAAGACATCCCTTGTTACAAGGTCCTGTCGTTCCCATTAATATAAATTTGGGAAGAGCTTTTAATATTTTAGTAATTACCGGTCCCAATACAGGAGGTAAGACAGTTACCTTGAAAACTGTGGGCATACTTACTCTTATGGCTCAATGTGGATTACACATTCCCGCTGCGGAGGGAAGCGAGGTTTCTGTTTTCAAAAAGATATTCTGTGACATAGGAGATGAACAGAGTATAGAACAAAATTTGAGTACCTTTTCTTCTCATATGAAGTATATAGTTCAAATTTTAAGGGAGGCTGATTTTGAATCTCTTGTATTACTTGATGAATTGGGTGCAGGCACAGATCCTACAGAGGGAGCAGCTTTAGGTATGGCAGTTTTAGATTTCTTAAGTAAAGAGAAATCCAGGGTAATATCAACCACTCATCATGATTCTTTAAAGACTTATGCATATTTAACCAAAGGAGCATGTAATGCCCGTGTTGAATTTGATGAAGAAACCTTAAAGCCGACATTTGAGATTTCTATCGGATTACCTGGCAAGAGTTGCGCTTTTATAATTGCCCAAAAATTAGGTTTAGCTCTGGAAGTAGTTTCTCAGGCTCAGAGCTTTTTATCCCAGGAAAAAATTAAAGCAGATAATTTGATTGAAAAGATTGAAGAAGATAGAAAACTAATTGAGAAGGAAAAAAAACTGATAGAAGTGGCTAAAGAAGAGAGTATCGAAATTAGAGGTAAATTAGAAAAAGAATTAAACAAAATTGAGGAGAATAAAAAGGAAATAATTCTAAAAACTTACCAAGAAGCAGAAAAGATATTAAAGGAAACTCAGAATAGGGCTGAAAAGATAATAGAGAGATTAAATAAGAAAAAGTTTTTAAGTAAAGAATCTAAAGGCCCTTTGTTAGAGCAAGTGCAAGCAATTAGCAAGGAAATAAAAGATGAGATAGTAAAGATAAAGCCGAAGAAAGAGTTAATTAAAAATCAAAATATTGAAATAGAAGATTACGTATTAGTTAAGAGTTTGAACAAAAAAGGGATAATAGTTTCTATTTCTACCAAAAGTGAAAAATGCAAGGTTCAAATTGATAATATGAAAATGTTAGTCTCAATTTTCGATATAGAAAAAATAGATAAACTTGATAAGGCACCGGAGAAATATAGCCATATCGGGAATGGTTTTGATAGAGGTTTAAGCGAAAGGGATAGTTTTTCTTTATCTAAAATAAAAACTTTTAGAAATGAGGTTTCTATTCGCCAATTAACTATGGAAGAAGCACGGCCTGTGTTAGAAAAATATTTAGATGACGCTTATCTGTTGGGAGTTTCACCGGTGTACATAATTCATGGAAAAGGCAAAGGTATCTTGAGAGATGAGGTAAAAAAAATGTTAGATAAAATCCCTTATATCAAATCATTCAGGACTGGAGATACAAAAGAAGGAGGGATTGGAGTTACAGTTGCTTATCTTAAGAAATAAATGCAGGAAGTATATAGATGGAAGTGTAAAGCGTATAGAGAAAAACGCAAAATTAGTCGTTAGTGAATAGTGAATAGTCGTTAGTGTTTAGTTAGCTAGATAACTGGCTTGTTGGTTAATTAGTTTAGTAGTAATTCTTCAATATACTCATTCCCCAACCAACCAGGCAACCAACTAACTATCTAACTAAATCTACTCGCTATACGCTATCGTGCGAGATACGATTCGCAAGATACGAGATACGGATAAGGCTACTGTTTTCTAACTTCTTAAAGAGCTATTCATCTTGTTTTTTATATTTTTCCTTAAGCTTGTTTATTAAAGATTGAAGAGTTTCTTCTTCTTTTTCTTCGGTTTCTATAGGCTTTTCTTCATGTTTTTCCTTAATCGCTTCAATTTCTTCATAATAAGGTTTCTTAATTTCAGGATATTCTTCTGTTTTTGGTGTTTCTTTTGGTATTTCAAAATATTTCTGATGAATTGTACAATAAGATGTAGGTTCTGTGCCCTTTATAAAAGTTACAGTTAATCTTTCCGGACAAGAATCAGTAGGTAAAAGCCCGGATTCTTTACAAACAGATATTTTAGTTATTTTATCTGGCTGTAAAAAATCTTTTTTTTCATTATTTTTAAGGGCATTTTTCATAAATTTAGCCCAAACCGGGGCAGCGACTACTCCACCAGTCATTTTGTTACCCAAAGGTTTTCTATCATCGTTTCCAATATAAACTGCAGTAGCCAACTCCGGAGTAAAACCAATAAACCAAGCATCGACAAAATCATCAGTAGTACCGGTCTTCCCAGCTGCTGGTCTACCTATCTTAGCATTCCAACCGGTCCCTCTTTTTATTACTTCCTCCATCATATTAATAAGTACATAACAAGTCTCTTCTTTGAATACTTTCTTTTTTTGAGGAATATTATCTTTTATAATTTTACCTGAATAATCTTCTATTCGAATTATAGATAGAGGGTCTACTCTAACCCCCAAGTTAGCAATGGTAGCATAAGCGGAAGCAATTTCTAAAGGACTTATCTCAGAAGTGCCTAAAGCCAAAGAGAGATCCGGACGAAGTTCACTTTTTATTCCTGCTTTATGAGAATAATTTATAACTTTTTTTATTCCCACTTGTTCTAATAATTTTACTCCTACTACATTTATAGAATGTTCAAATGCTTCTCTGAGAGTTACTAGTCCACTAAATTCTTTTTCGTAATTTTCAGGAGACCATCCATTTTCGAAAGTAATCGGAGAATCTTCTATAATATTACTAGGAGTAAATCTATTATCTAAGGCAGTAAGGTAAATAAAAGGCTTAAAAGCAGAGCCGGGTTGACGGTAAGCTTGAGTTGCTCTATTAAATTTGCTTTCCCCAAAATCTTTACCTCCCACCATTGCCTTAATATAACCGGTCTGAGGTTCAATAGCTATTATTGCTCCTTCATGTCCAGATTCTTGAAGTGCTTTTTCAGCAAAATATTGCATCTCTAAATCTAGGGTAGTATAAATTTTTAATCCACCTTTATAAACTACATTAGCTCCATATTCTTCTAAAAGTTGAGAAAGAACGAAAGTGGAAAAATAGGGAGCTGTAAGTTTATCTCTTTTATTGCTATAATCAAGTTCAACAGGACTTTGTTTGGCTTTTTCCATATCCTCTTTAGAGATGTAACCTAATTTAAACATTCTATTTAATATGATATTTCTTCTTTTTAAGGATACTTCCTGATTAAGAATTGGTGAATAATAAGAAGGTCCACGGGGGATTCCTGCTATTAACGCACATTCTGCAAGGTTTAAATCCTGTACATTTTTATTAAAATACATTTGTGCAGCAGATTGCACTCCATAGGCACCATGCCCAAAATATATTTCATTTAAATACATTTCTAAAATTTCATCTTTGGTGAAAGATCGTTCTATTTGTAAGGCTAATAAAATATCTTTTAATTTTCTATTCAAGCTAATTTCTCGAGTAAGAAAAGTATTTATAGCTAATTGTTGGGTTATTGTGCTGCCTCCATGGGGCTTAGCTTCTTTTTTTAATTGTAAAATAATGTTTTTAAAATTTTCCCATTGAGCACGTACAATTCCCCGTAAACTTATTCCTTTATGTTTATAAAAATCTGAATCCTCAATAGCAATAGAGGCATTAATTAAATTTGAAGGAATTTTAGAAAGAGGAACTGGATTTCTGTTTTCCTGATAAAACTCGGTGATAATTTCACCATTAATATCATACACTTTGCTATTTATAGCATCTAAAAATTTGTTTCCTTGAACCATTTCTGATATTTTTTGATTATCAAGAGTAGACAGTCCGATAAAAGTAATAGAAAATGTTAGGGTAAAAATTATAATTACTAATAATATTTTTTTGGATAGAGGAATATGATAAGATTTTTTTAGTTTATTTTTGGGCGACAAAGCAAAGCTCCCTTTTCGTATTGCGTATAGCGTATCGAGTATTGCGTTTGTTTTCCCCTCACTCTAGTCCACTCCCCTTCGGGGGAGAGGGAATAAAGATGAGGTAATTTTTTCATCAGGGGCGGATTTATCCGACTCGTTTTTAGTGTATATATAATAAGCCCCTAAATTTGTTTATTTCTATTTCACGCGATACTCGATACTAATACATTATATCATAAAATTATAATAAAATAGATGAGTTAGCAATCTTAACTCTTTTAATATAAAATAAACTATGTTATAATTTCAAAAATTAAATATGTTTATTATGGGAATGTTTTGATATGATTAAGCTTAACTATCTGGTTCGTGTAGCTATGATTGCAGCGATTTACGTGGTTCTTAATATCATATTTGCCCCAATAAGTTATGGTCCCATTCAGGTGAGAATCGCTGAGGCCTTAGTAATTCTACCCTTTATTGATTCATCAGCAATTATCGGATTATTTTTAGGTTGCGTTTTGGCAAATATTTACGGGGGATTAGGAATGGTAGATGTAATTGGGGGAAGTCTTTGTACTTTAATCGCTGCATATTTAACTTTCAAAGTAAAAAATCCTAAATTAGCACCTCTTCCTCCTGTATTAATAAATGCTTTTGGGGTGAGTATTTATTTACATTTACTTTTTGATTTGCCTTATTGGATAACTGTATTATATATCGGGATAGGGGAAGTTATTGCTTGCTATATCTTGGGTTACCCTTTACT
The DNA here is from genome assembly GCA_030599445.1 of Atribacterota bacterium. Taxonomy (GTDB): domain Bacteria; phylum Atribacterota; class Phoenicimicrobiia; order Phoenicimicrobiales; family Phoenicimicrobiaceae; genus Sediminicultor. The sequence goes on from JAUVOA010000100.1 coordinate 5,259, forward strand.
AATTATATTAATTAAGAACAAAAAGAGGTTAGGCTTGGAATAACGGACAAGAAAAAAAGAAATAAGGGAATGAATTGTAATAAAAAATATTTAATGTTTTTATTCTATGAAGCGGGGTAATTTATTATGGATATTAAAGAAGAATTAAGGATAATTAAAAGAGGTACAGAAGAAATAATCTCTGAAGAAGAATTGATTAAAAAAATAGAAAAGTCAAGAAAAGAAAAAAGACCTCTTCGGGTTAAACAGGGATTTGATCCCAATGCACCGGATATACATTTGGGACATACGGTGGGTCTACGTAAAATGAGACAATTTCAAGACCTGGGACATGATATTTATTTTTTGATTGGCGATTTTACCGGAATGATAGGTGACCCAAGCGGTAAAACGGTGACCAGAAAACAGTTGACTGAAGAAGAAGTCAAAAAGAATGCAGAGACTTACAAGAAACAAGTTTTTAAAATATTAAATCCGGAAAAAACCAAAGTAGTATTTAATAGTCATTGGTTGGGAAAGCTTTCTTTCTCGGAAGTTTTAAAAGTGTGTTCAAAATATACAGTTGCCCGTATGTTAGAAAGAGATGATTTTTCGACCAGGTATAAAGAAGGTAAACCGATAGGTATCCATGAATTTATGTACCCTTTAATGCAAGGCTATGACTCTGTCGCTATACAGGCAGACATTGAATTAGGAGGTACAGATCAAAAATTTAATCTATTAGTGGGCAGAGATATTCAAAGGGAATTCAATCAGGAACCGCAAATTATTATCACCCTGCCTCTTCTTGAGGGG
>JAUVOA010000133.1 GCA_030599445.1 Atribacterota bacterium
AGCGTTTATACCCCCTGCAAGTAATGCTCCAAAACGAATTTCCGCTGCCTTATCTGCCATTAAGGTAATATTCTCTACTTCCGCAGGAGTAGACCCTAAAGCAACAAATCCATGGTTTTGAAAATAAATAGATTTAGGCCTCTCTCCATGTTTATCTAAAAATATTTCAATTTCTTTTTTTACTTTTTGAGCAAGTTTAACTCCTGGATCTGCATAAGGAATAAAAACCGATTCTTTTCCCAGTAGAACAATTTCATCAGGATAAATTCTCCCTTTAAGATTCTCCGGGAAACTCTTTGAACAGGTCAATCTATTCACTGCTGTGGGATGAGTATGGCCAACAAAATTTACTCCCTCCAGATTAAGACAAATAGCATGTAATAAGGTTTCCACAGAGGGGGTAGCCTGGTATTTTTTATCCACTTTAGCTTTTTCAAAGATGTAATTAATTTCTTCAGCATTAGGATTCTCCATATTTATAAGCTGCATAATCGGTTCAAAATAAACCTGAACAAAATCATTCTCGGTTACAGTTGCAAGCTGGGTCCCACTTGCTTTTATATAAAAACTACCAGCAATATCTTTTACCTCAACTTTAGCCGAAGTATTGCCTTCTCCAATAATTGCAAGATGATAGTTTTCTCTTCCAAGATTATTTGAAAGCTTTACCAGTTTACGCAAAGTTTCAACTTTAATATTCTGCCATTTCTTCATTTTCCATTCCCCTCTCATAGTTATTAACTTCTTTCGCTGTTTACCTTTTATATTATTATAAAAAGCTCTTCTCTCGTAAAATATTTTCTAAAAATATTACACCCTTGTATTATCTATTGTCGCTTTTTTTAATAAACGAGATCGTTTTGATTATTCTTTCTTTGTATATTTATTTAATAAGAACATCTTTAATCCATGTGAAAAACCTCTTCCAAAGAGGCAGTAAACGGGGAATTATCTGGATTTGTTTCCATAATATCTTTCATATAATCCCACCATTTTTTCATTATCTCTTTTGAAGGAAGCTCTTCAACTGTATTATTATCTTTTAATTTTTGCACCGCAAAAAGAGTAAGTGTTTTTTTATCAAGAAATATGGAATAATCATAAATTCCCGCTCTGGATAATTTTTCTTTAAGTTCAGGCCAGATTTCATCATGTCTTTTTTTATATTCTTCCTCATATCCCGCTTTTAATTTCATTTTAAATGCTACTCTTTTCATTAACCTGCTCCTAAAGCTATTTTTTAACATTTTCAAAACTATTTTTAGGCTTTAACCTTTTAAGTAATTCGGGAAGCATAATTGCTAAAATTAATAATAATCCTATAATAATAGTCATAACTTTACCGGGAACATTAATTAAGCCCATTCCGAACTTAAGAAATCCAATTATAAAAATGGAAATAACTACGCCAAAAATATTCCCTTTACCCCCAGTAATAGCTACCCCACCCAGCACAACTGTAGTGATAATCTCAAGCTCCCATCCATAAGCAATATTCGGACGGGTACTTCCAATCCGCGAAGTAAGCAAGATTGAAGCTAATCCTGAACAGAGACCGGTAACTGTAAAAATAATAAGACGTATTCTATTTACAGGTATCCCTGAAAAACGAGCAGCAGTAGAATTATTTCCAATTGCAAATACCCTCCGTCCAATAGTAGTTTTATGCAAAATTATGCCAAAAATTATAGCAAGTATGAAAAAAAGGATCAATTCAAAAGGAATCATAGTATTCCCAATGTATCCCTGTCCAAAAAAAGCAAAAGATGGCGGGTACTTGGTAAATGCTTTATCTCCAAGAATTACATAAGCAATACCTCTAAACAAAGACATACTTCCCAGAGTAACAGCAATTGCGGGAATCCCAAATTTTGTTATAATGAAACCATTTAAAAAACCTGCCGCCGAACCCGCAAAAAGTCCCATCGCAACCAACCCAAAAGTATTAACTCCGGCTTGGGAGGCCATACCCATAAAAACCGAAGATAAAGCTATAATTGAGGCAACAGAAATGTCAATATCACCACATATGATTACAAATATCATGGGAAGAGCGATTATAGCTTTTTCTATAAAATTAAAAGTTGTGTTCATAAGGTTGGTATAATCTAAAAAATAAGGAGATAAATTAGAATTTATTATTGCAACCATAATAAAAATAAAAAGGAGAATAGTTTCCCACTGCCAGATAATATTTAGCAAGGAAATTTTTCTTATTTTTTTAATGTCAAGAACACCATTTTCTTTATTCATTAAAACTTCTCTTTCTTAGCATTAGTTGCTGATTACGTTTATCCATAACAGTATTTATTATAATTGCAAAAAGTATAATGAAGCCCTGAATCGCCATCTGCCAGAAGGGCGAAACATTAATCATAGTAAGAGCATTATAAACAATTCCCATGAAAAAGGCTCCCAGTACAACACCGATAATCGTCCCGGAACCACCAGTAATACTTACCCCTCCAATTACACAAGCTGCAATAGTCTGAAGTTCGAAACCGATAGCAGTTTCGCTCTGTGCAGCGGCATAACGGGCAACCCATAGAAACCCGGCAAGACCAGTAATTCCTCCACATAAGGTAAAGACAATATATTGAATTTTCTTCAGGTTAATGCCCACATATTGAGAGGCTATCTTATTGCCGCCTACCCCGTAAATTTCTCTTCCGGTTCTAGTTAAATTTAAAAAAATTAAAAATAATATTACTATTAGTATCGATAAATATATAAGACTGGATATACCCAAGAAACTTCTTCTGGGAAACACCCGAAAAGCCTCGGTCATCTCATGAGCACTCACCCAGGTTCCTCCACAAAGTACGAATACTAAACCTCTATATATGCTCATAGTTCCAAGAGTAGTTATGATAGGTGGAATTTTAGCCCGGGAAACCAACAGACCATTTATCGAACCAAGCAGGAGTCCAATGGCTATGGAAATTAAAATAATCATAAAGATAGGAATTCCAGGGTGATATTGATTTAAAAGTGCCACACTCATGCCACTTAAAGCGAGACTGGAACCGACAGATAAATCTATACCTCCTGTAACAATAATCATAAGTTGTCCAATGGCAACCATAGACAGAATAGCAGTATCATTCAAAATATCAACAAAGTTATTAATATATAAAAAGCTGGGGGTTCTCCAACTAACCCCAAATATTATAAATAAAATAAAAATAAAAAGATTAAATTCTCTTTTCCTAAATAAATCCTTCATTTTGAAATTTCCTCACTTTGAAATACTACCAATTGCAGCTCTAATTATCTTTTTAGAGTTGGCTTCTTCGCGAGTAAATTTAGCAGTTATAACCCCCTCATGCATTACTATAACATTATTAGACATACCGAGAATCTCAGGAAGTTCAGAGGAAATAAGGATTATTGCTATGCCTTTTTTTGCGAGTTCAGAAATAAAATTATGTACAGTAGCTTTGGTTGCCACATCAATTCCCTTGGTTGGTTCATCCATAATTAATATTCGTGGTTTGGTGGCAATCCATTTAGCTAAAACTACCTTCTGTTGATTACCTCCGGAGAGGTCTTCTACCAACTGTTCCCAACCTGAAGCTTTTATTTCTATATATTTCCCATATTCATCAGTAATTTCAAATTCTTTATTACGATCCAAGAAAATATGTCTGCTTGTTCTATCTATTATCGGTAAGGTAATATTCTCCCTAATATTCATAGCTAAAATAGCACCTTGTATCTGTCGGTCTTCGGGGAGATAAGCAAGGCCGAGATTCATTGCATCAGAAGGATTAGCAATGTAAACCTTTTCACCATCTATAAAAACTTCACCTGAGGTCTTAGTATCAATTCCAAAAATTGTCTGCATTACTTCTGACCTTCCCGCTCCCACCAATCCAAAAAATCCCAGTATCTCCCCTTTGTGCAAATCAAAAGATATGTTTTTAAATACGCCTATCTTGGTAAGATTTTCAACCTTTAAGATAATATTTCCTTGCTCTGCCTCTAATTTTGGATACATTTGTTCAAGACTGCGTCCAATCACCATTTGCACAATTTTATCTACGGTAATATCGGCAATCGTCCCTTCTCCGATATATTTCCCATCTCTTAGTACGGTAAAATAATCCGCAATTTCAAAGACCTCTTCAAATTTATGAGAAATAAAGATGATGGCTTTTCCTTCTGATTTCAATTTTCTAATAATTTTATATAAATACTCAACTTCCTTAAGGGTAAGGGCAGAGGTTGGTTCATCCATAATTACTACTTTTGCATCCAGTGAGAGTGCTTTGGCAATCTCTACCATATGCCTTTGGGCAACACTTAAATTGTTTACTTTGGTATCAGGGCGAATATCCAATTCAAGTTTATCAAGAAGTATCTGTGTTTTATCTTTCATTTCTCTCCAAGAAAGCAGACCGTTGGATTTATTTCTAATATGATGACCCATGAATATATTTTCCATAACGGAGAGATCGGGGAACATTGTAGCTTCCTGGTGTATTGCGGATATTCCAGCTTTTTGTGAGATTTGGGGAGATGGAAATTGAACAGGTTTATCATTAAGAATAATAGTGCCAGCGGTAGGTTGATATACGCCGGTTAAAATCTTTACCAGAGTAGATTTCCCGGCCCCATTTTCACCTATAAGAGCATGTACTTCGCCGGTTCTTACTTTAAAATCTACTCCATCAAGTGCTTTAACCCCATAAAAATATTTTTTAATCTCCTTCATTTCAATAATGCAATTATTCATTAAACTAAAATTCCTCTTTTGTTTTGAGGTATTTATAAGTAAAGCGGGATATAATTAACCCCGCTTTACCAAACAGATTTTTTTAATTTAAACAGTAAACCATTAGTAAATCTCAGCAAATTTATCTATGTTATCTTTTTCAAATATATATGGCTCGCCCATTATTGCTACATTATCTGAACCTATTTTAATTTCTCCCATTCTACCGACCTTCATCAC
>JAUVOA010000251.1 GCA_030599445.1 Atribacterota bacterium
ATTTACCAGTTAATATTAATTTACCAATTCAGCAATTGCCGATTTAATAGTTCGCTAATTATTTATGTCTACCAGTCGGCTAATCTGCCGATTAAGAAAGTATAAAAGGTTTGCTGCATTTTGTAGGGGGCGGATTTATCCGCCCCGAAACGGGTTTGATGAATCAAACCCCTACATTTGAACAGAATTTCTTCCCGCATATTTCGCTCGCACCTAAACGCTATCCGCTATACGCTCCACGCTATTCTTCACTATATACTATTTATATTCACAATTTTCCGGGCGATTATTTTAGAATCATCACCGTTTTTACTTAAAACTCCTTCTATCAAAAGAGGTGCTTCCTTGCGAAAGAGATTAGAATATTTTTGATAAACAGATGGGAAAGTAATTACTTCAAAAAAACCTACTTCATCTTCTAAGAGCAAGAAAGCCATGACTTGTTTTTGCCTGGTAAATTGTCTTCTTGCTTGAATTAGCATTCCTTTTATTAAAATTGGTTTCGGATAAAAATAATTTAACAGTTGATTAGAATTCATAGTCGGCAGGTGTGCCAATATTTTATCATATTTTTTTAAAGGATAGTTAGTTATATGTATATCGAGTATTTCCTTTTCTAAGCTCATTTGGAAAGATTTAGAAAAATGATAAGCAGGGATTGAGTCAGAAGCAATAAGTTCGGTATTCCATAATTCCCTCTCTTCGGATATTTTGTTTTGAGCCCCATCTTTGACTTTTTTCTTTCTAACCTCCCTTAAAGTAAGAGGGAGCAGGGTTAACAATGCCGAACGGGGATAAGTAGTAAAGTCAAAAGCACCTACCTTAATTAAATTTTCTATTAATGGTTGATTAATTCTTAAAGGCGTAGTCTTGTAACCGAAATCATGCAGAGAATTAAATCTTTTGCATTTTTCTCTGAGAGATAAAATGGATTTTAAATGCTTTTCTCCCATGCCCTTTATTTTACCCAGTCCCACTCGAATAGCCCCATTTTCTACAGTAAAACCAGCTCCACTCTTATTTATATCGGGAGAAAGCACTTTGACCTTGAAGCGTCGGGCTTCCTGAATATAACGGTCAGGAGAATAATAACCCATACCGTAGGTGAGCATGGAAGCCAGGTAGTAAGCGGGATAATGCACCTTAAGATAACAGGTTACAAAAGAGATTAGGGCATAGGAGGTGCTGTGAGCTTTGTTAAAACCGTAATGGGCAAATTTAGAAATCAGGTAAAAAACTTTTTCCGTTTCTTCTTTAGTATTTCCTTGTTGAATAGCTTTTTTAAGGAAATTATCTTTTTGTCTTTCCATCTCTACCGGTGAACGGGAGCTAATGGCTCGACGAAAGAGATCAGCTTCTCCCAGGCTAAGGCAGGCAAAAGCAGAAACTACCTGCATAACCTGTTCCTGATAAAGAATAACTCCATAAGTATCTTTCAAAATAGGTTTTAATTTGGGGTATAAATAATCTATCTCTTCTTCACCCCGCTTTCTTTTAAGATAATGTTCGGTCATCCCACTATCTAAAGGACCCGGTCGGTATAAGGATAGAGCAGCAATTACATCATTTAAATGAGAAGGGGAAAGCCTCCTTAGAAGAGAGGACATCCCTGAGCTTTCCAACTGGAAGACTCCCAGAGTTTTGCCTTTTTGCAGGGCGGAGAAGGTAGCTTTATCGTCAAGGGGAGTCTTATTAAGATTAATATTTATATTTTTTTCTTTTAGCATTTCTAAAGTCTTTTTAATTACAGTAAGACTGCGGGAGCCCAGAATATCCATTTTCAATAAGCCTAAATCTTTAATGGATTCTTTTTCATATTGGCTGACTACTTCTCCCTGATTAGTTACTTCTAGAGGGACTATTTCGGAAAGCGGTCTATCTGAGATTATCATCGAAGAAGCATGTACGGAGAGATGCCGGGGTTTTCCTTCTATGGTTTGAGCAAAAGAGAATAATGATTTAAGAGGTTCTTGATCTTGGGGAAGCTTTTGCAGTTCAGGCAATGTTTTTAAGGAGGCTTTAATTACTCCGGGTGAGGAAAATATAGGCATAAGTTGAGCGATTTTATTTATCTCCTGAGGGAGAAATCCCAGTGCTCTCCCCGTGTCCCGGATGGCTGAGCGGGCGGCATAGGTGGAGGTAGTGCTGACATGAGTTACCCGATTATTCCCAAATTTCTTAAAGATATAAGAGATTACTTTTTCTCTCCCCAGCTGGCCGAAATCTATATCAATATCCGGAAGATCTATTCTTTCCGGGTTAAGAAATCTTTCAAAAAAGAGTTGGTATTTTAAAGGATCTACCTCGGTTATATTAAGGAGATAAGAGACTAAGCTACCGGCAGAAGAACCTTTCCCCGGTCCGACCGGGATATTGTTTTGTTTAGCAAAGTGGACTATATCCCGAACGATTAAAAAATATCCGGCAAAATCCATTTGGTTGATTATTTTTAATTCGTATTGCAGACGATTTATAACTTTGGGGGAGGGGACGGGATAATATTTTTTAAGGCCTTTTAGGCAAAGTTTTTTTAAATAATCCGGGGCGGAAGAAGAAGAGGGTAGAGGATAAGCAGGGAGATGAATTTCTCCTAAATTAAGTTCTAAGTTGCACTTTTCAGCAATTTCCACTGAGTTTTTAAGGGTTTGAGGTATCTGAAAAAATATCTTCTCCATCTCTGAGGGAGATTTAAAATAATATTCATCAGTCTCAAGTTTTTGATGGTAGAATCTTTCTTTTGTCCCCAAATTGGCGATCTTATTTAATAAACCTTGAGAGGAGGCCTGACTTTTTTCCAGATAATGGACATTATTGGTTGTTACCAGGGGGATATTTAGTCTTTTTCCTATTTCTATCAATTTAGAATTAATTTCTTTTTCTTTGCTCAGGCCATGAAAGGATAATTCTAAATAAAAGTTTTCTTTACTGAATATCTGTTGATACCAGCAAGCAACTTTTTCGGCTTGCTCAGTCTTTTTTTGTAAAAGGAGAAGAGGTATTTCCCCTTTATCGCATCCGCTTAACCCAATAATTCCTTTACTGTATTTGGCTAAAATTTCTTTTTCTATAGCCGGGATAGAGCCGGGATTAGATAGATGAGCTCTGGTGATAATCTGACAGAGGTGGCTGTATCCTTCCTTGTCTTTGACCAAAAGAATAAAATGATAGGTCTGATTGGATTTTTGATTATCTTTTACCCGTATTTCGCAGCCGATGATGGGTTTTATTCCTGCA
>JAUVOA010000227.1 GCA_030599445.1 Atribacterota bacterium
GATTGTTAGGGTTAAAACCGGATGATCAGACTATGCCTATTTCTTTGGAGAAGGCAAGAGGAGAAAATATAGATATAAAATTTAAAATTACCGATTTCATTGCTGATCATCCCAATACTATAAAAATAATGTTAGCCGATCAAGAAGGCAAAAAGATTCATTTAAAAGCCATTTCGGTTGGTGGGGGGTTAATTGAAATAAAAAAAATTGAGGAATTTTCCTTGTCAATTTGTGGAGATTTTTATGAAACATTGTTATTTTATTCCCGAATCACAAGCAAAGAGGTTGAGAAAATAATAGAACAGATTAAGAAGGAAATTAAAGGAATTGCCTATATCAATTTATCGGAAAATAATAAGCAAGGGGTTATCAATTTAAAAACTAGTTCGAAATTAACGCCTTACAAAATCCTTTGGCTACAGAAATTAAAAAATATTTTATATATAAGACAGTTGGATCCTGTTATGCCGGTTGTGTCTGTAAAAGACTGTTGTATTCCGTATAATACTGCTTCCAAAATGTTGAGCTATTGGGAAAAAAAAGGTGGGGAATTATGGGAATTAGCTGCATTATATGAAAGTAGTTGGGGAAAATTATCAAAAGTTGAAGTATTTTCTAAGATGAGGAGAATTGTTAATATATTAAAATCATCTATTGAGACTGGTTTAAAGGGAACATCTTATCAGGATCGAATTTTAGGACCTCAAGCTTGGTTGGTTGAAAAAGCCAATCGAGAAAATAAGTTGATTCCCGGAGGTGTATTGAATCATATTATTGCTTTTACTATGGCAATGATGGAGGTAAAGAGCTCTATGGGGCTAATCGTGGCTGCCCCTACTGCTGGTTCCTGTGGTGCTGTACCTGGGGCAATATTTGGTACAGCTCAGTATATGAATTTAGATGATGATAAAATAATCAAAGCGATGCTTGCTGCGGGTATTATTGGCGTTTTTATTTCAGAACAAGCTACTTTTTCTGCAGAGGTTTGTGGTTGTCAGGCAGAGTGCGGTGCTGCTTCAGCAATGGCCGCAGCTGGTTTAATCCAACTAATTGGAGGAAATGTTAAACAAGGTATTGATGCAGCTTCAATAGCCTTGCAAAATATGTTAGGATTAATATGTGACCCAGTGGCCAACCGGGTCGAAGTACCTTGTTTAGGGAGAAACGTAATAGCTGCTACCAATGCTTTTTCTGTAGCCAATATGGTTATTTCAGGAATTGATGTGGTGATACCACTTGATGAAACAATTAAGGCTATGTATAAGGTAGGTGTTAGTCTACCTGCAGAGTTGCGCTGTACTGGTAGAGGGGGACTTTCAACAACCGAAACAGCGCTTAAAATTATGGGAAAAATGAAAAGCTGATAATGTGTCAATAATGATGTTAAGTTTAAACATCTGACATATTTTTTTAATTGTCTTATTACCCATTATGGGGTAGATATATATTTCTAAAACTTTATAAACTTTGTCAAGGGGAATAGTTGTCTGACGCAGTTTTAAAAATAAAGAAAGAAAGACAGAATGATTAAATAAGATTTAATAATTATGACTACAGGAACAGTTTTTAATATTCAAAGATATTCGATTCATGATGGACCAGGTATCCGAACCACAGTCTTTCTAAAAGGGTGTCAGCTTAATTGCTGGTGGTGTCAAAATCCTGAAAGCCGGTTAAGCGGGCAGGAAATGATATTTTGGGGAGATAGATGTATAGGCTGCGGAGCATGTTCTACGATTTGTCCTTCTGGTGCTATTCAGATAAAAAATGGTATTCCGGTTACTGAAAAAGAGAAATGCATTCTTTGCGGAAAGTGTATAGAAAAATGCCCAGCTTTAGCCCGGGAAATGATAGGGGAAAAACTAACTGCCGAAGAAGTTATAAAAGAGATAGAAAAAGATCTGATATTTTATGAAGAATCTGGCGGGGGAGTAACCTTCTCCGGTGGGGAACCATTGGGGCAAACTGAATTTTTAGAGGGACTCCTAAATGGTTGCAGAGAAAAGAAAATCCATACCGCAGTCGATACCTCCGGATATATTTCCTGGGGAATTTTAAATAAAATAAGCCCCAAAGTAGACTTATTTCTCTATGACTTAAAATTGATGGATAATGAAAGGCATAAAAAATATACCGGGGTATCCAATGAGATCATTTTAAAAAATTTAGAGAAACTCTCCTCGGTACACAATAATATCTTTGTTCGTTTTCCGGTTATCCCTGGAATAAATGATGATTATCAAAACATCAGGGAAATAGGAGAGTTTTTATCTTCCTTAAAGATTGCTCAGCTGAATATTCTCCCTTATCACCATATAGGCATAGATAAATACAAAAGATTGGGAAAGAAATATAAATTAGTAGATATCCAACCTCCTTCAAAAGAAAAATTATCTGAGGTATCTGCAATTTTAAAGAAGTTTAATTTGAATGTAAAATTAAGAGGTTAATCTATATGAATGAAAGAATAGAAAAATTAAGACAGGAAAGTTTAAATACACAACCTTATATTTCTATCCAGCGAGCAAGTTTAGTAACTGAGGCATATAAGAGGTATGAGGGAACAGTTTCAATTCCTGTTCTTCGTGCCTTAGCTTTTAAATATGTATTGGAAAATAAAAGTATATGTATTGGTGAGGAAGAACTTATTGTAGGAGAGCGAGGAGAAGCTCCCAGGGCAACTCCCACCTTTCCCGAGTTATGCTGCCATACTCTTGAAGACCTCGAAATGATTAATAATCGGAAGAAGATATCTTTTACGGTAAATCAAAAAGTAAAGGAAATTCAAAAAGGGAAGATTATTCCTTATTGGGAAAACAGGTCAATACGCAGTAGAATATTTAAAGAGATGACTCCGGAGTGGAAAGATTGTTACACAGCCGGAATATTTACCGAATTTATGGAGCAGAGAGCCCCCGGACATACGGTGGCTGATGATAAGATATATCATAAAGGCTTTTCTGATTTTATCCAGGATATAGAAAAAAATATACAGAATCTCGATTATTTAAATGACCCCGAAGCTTATGATAAACAGGAAGAATTAAAAGCCATGCTTATCTGTGCTAAAGCTATAATCAGCTTTGCCGAGCGTTATGCCGAAAAGGCATTAGAGATGGCTGATGCCGAGATAAATCCTCAAAGAAAAAAAGAGTTAAAAAAAATAGCCGAAGTTTGTTCACATATCCCTGTCCATCCTCCCCGCAATTTTTGGGAAGCCCTTCAGATGTACTGGTTCGTTCACATAGGAGTTATAACCGAGCTTAATACCTGGGACTCCTTTAATCCTGGCAGATTAGACCAGCATCTATACCCCTTTTATAAAAAGGGGCTGGGAGAGGGGACGCTGACTCATGAGAAAGCAAAGGAGCTTTTAGAAAGTTTTGACCTTAATTTAGTCCACTTTTAATTTTTAAATGAAAAAAGTAAACAAGAAATTGACAAAAATAAAGAGATGTGTTA
>JAUVOA010000017.1 GCA_030599445.1 Atribacterota bacterium
CTGATATTGCAACTCCAATCCTCTGGACTTTTCCTGCCTCTCTTTTAGAACGTGAGGTATAAAACATGTAATATTTGTCATTTTTTTCGATTACTGACCCCGTCCAAATTGAAGTATCATCCCAGCTTCCTTCCGGACCTGCCTTAAGTACAGTTCTATCTTCCTTCCATATTTCAAGATCCTTTGAAACTGCATGACCTACAGAAGCAACCGAATGTCTGACATCCGGATTTTGTATGTTTCTTGGTGCCTGCAAATAATAAATGTGATAAAGATCCTTTTTTTTCACTAACCAAAAATCCCACATATAACTATTCGCTGGCGAATAATACATTTTAATACTCCGTTCATCTCAAGTCCTAAGCTAATTTATCAACTTCTTATATTTAGTTGTATGATATCTATTATATTAACAGATTATCCCGTATATTTTAAGACTTAAATATAAATATCAAGAAAATCTGAGAAATTATTATTAATAGATATGTTGTTCATTGTATGTTTCTCCTATGTGGCCGCAGCAAACACTATGCGCTGTTATCCTTTGATACCACTGGATGCTACCGAACGCATGAACCATTTTTGGAACAATAAGAATATAATTAGTGAAGGTATTGTGACCATGGAAGCAAAAGCAAAAATGTCTCCCCATACTTTTGGATCCTGGCTAAAGAATTGCTGAATTGCTACAGGTAATGGTCGATATTCATAACCACGAGTTACCATAAGAGGCCAGAGAAAATCACCCCAACGAAAAAGAAATTGTAAAATGGCAACTGTAGCAAAAACCGGTTTTGATAAAGGAACAATAATTTTCCAATAAACTTGAAAAGGATTGGCTCCATCTATTTTTGCTGCCTCATCCAGACTTTTAGGTAAACCAATAAAAAATTGATAAAAAAGGAAAATAGAAAAAGCATCAACAATAAAAGGTACTATTTGTACCTGATAACTATCTAACCAGCCAATTCGATTTACCATTAATAATAAGGGTATCACCACTACCTCAATAGGGATAATTATCAGGGCGATTATAAAAGAGAGCATAAGCCCCCTCCCTTTAAAACGTAGCCGGGCAAGCGCATAAGCAATCATGCTATTCAAAACAAGTCCGGTAAGCACTGTACTGCCTACAATAAAAACTGAATTAAACATAAAACGACCAAAAGGCATTTGCTTAAATACATCAAAGTAGTTTTTGAGTCCTAAGTCTCCATAAGGAATAAAGGCTGATATACTGCTCATATCTCTTATAATCTGGGTCTCATTGTTTTTAATAGAACTCACGAACATGAAAACTATGGGGAATAGGAAGAATAAAGCAGCTACAATTAATAATGAATAATTGAGAATCATAGAAAGGTTCTTACGGAATCTAAATGAAAATCTTTGAGAATTTTTAACCGCAGCATCAACACTTGTCACTTTATATCACCGCCCTTTCTTCCTTTAAATAAATCCTTTGTATTAATGAAACAGCCAGCACAATTAGAAAAAACAATACTCCAATGGCTGAAGCATAACCAACGCGAAGCATTTTAAAGCCTTCCTCATATAAAAGCACAATAATAGTTTTGGTGGCTCCCTGGGGACCTCCTTTGGTCATGACCCAAACTTGGGTAAATAACTTGAACGCCAAAATAGTAGTAGAAATAATTACAAAAATTGTGGTGTTACGCAATTGCGGAACGGTAATCTGCCAGAACTGTTGCCAGGTATTAGCTCCATCAACTCGTCCTGCTTCGTATAATTCACCAGGAATACCCTGCAGACCAGCTAGATAAATTACCATTTGGAAACCCACTCCCTGCCAAACAGATAATATCATAATAGACGGAAGAGCCAGGGCAGTGTCGTTTAGCCAATTATAGGGTCCTAATTTTCCAAAACTAATGAAACTTATCATCTGGTTAATCAAGCCTTCTCCCGGATTGTACAAAAAATACCAAATAATAGACACCACCACCATAGTAGTAACTACCGGACTAAAATAAATAGTACGAAACAGATTGATAAAGCGAAGTTTTTGATTAACTAAAACAGCTAACAAAAGGGCAAGAAAAGTTTGTAAAGGGACTACAACAACTGCGAAAACAAAAGTATTAAGTAATGCTTGATGAAAGCTTGGGCTGCTAAATAATCTTAAAAAGTTCCGAAGGGCAATAAATTGGGTAGGTAAATTAGGATTGGATATTAATCTTTGGTCTGTAAAGGATATTACAAATGCTATAATAAAAGGGGTTAACAGAAAAAGAAGTAAAAAAAATAAGGGGAGAGCGCAAAAAGACCAAGCTGCAAATGTTTCTCTTTTTTGTAATGAACTTCCATTCTTTTTAAGTGATTTTGTATTTGAAATGGTAGATTCGCTTATCATTATTTATATAACCCTTTGTTCATTTTTTACTTTTTTCATTTAATTATAATCTATTATCTTAATTTTCTCAAAATCCTTATAGGTTCTATTTATATTTAATTTTATATCATCACATTAAGGTAACAAAAAGAGTAAATTAATTGACAGGTTTGCTGTAACTTTTATATAAATAAATTAGTGGGATTTCTAATGTAAATTTAGAAGTCTAAAGGTTCTGTGCCTGCACTTTTCAAGTAATTAAAAAGTGCAGGCACATTAAAGTATCTAATTCGTAATCGGATAACCCCGATTGTCTTCAATATCTTGATCAATTTTTTGGACAGCTTTATCTAATTCATTCTTAACATCTGCACCACTAACTATGTTTTGTACAGCCTCTGCAAATGCAGTAGTTATAGTTGGATAAGCCGGAGTTTCGGGTCTTGGTACCGCAACTCCGCCTTCCAGCTGTTCAACAAAAATTCCAAGTGAGCCATTTGGTCCAAATAATTCTGACATGGCAAGGGCAGATTTGCGAGCAGGGACGGCGCCATTAGCATTAGTCATACGTAGGATCTGTTCTGGCTCAATAAGATATTCGAGAAATTTCCAAGCAGCATCCGGGTTTTTGGATTGAGAGGTTACCCCCCAATTCCAAGAACCCATACCGGTAACAGCCTTATCACCAAATTTAGGCATGGGGAGAAGTACTAAATCATCGCCCAATCCTTCATTATGGGGGGTCCACATCCAATGACCTACAAAAGATAGAGCAGTAATTTTTCTACCGTAGAAGTCGTCATCACCTGCCGGCTGAAGCTTAGCATATCCTTTGCTAAATAAGCTTTGGAACCAAGTCATTGCTTCCACTGCTTCAGGACCATTAAGGATACCATCTGCTGATTGAAAATCACTACGGTCAATTAAATCAGCACCCCAACTCTGGATAATCGGTGCAAAACCGTAAGTATACCATTCGCCCTGGCCATAATTCATCTTAAAATCAATAGCATATTCCACCTCATCAAGAGCCTGTAGTTTTTCCAGGACTTCATTAAATTCCTCCAAAATCCAGGCATCCTTGATGCTGGTAGGAATACGTACTCCTGCTTTTTCTAAATAAGCTCTATTCCCCCAAATGGCTAAACCGGAATCAAAAGTTCCCAGAGAATATAACTTTCCGCCAAAAGTACCCTGCGCAATAATAGTAGGTAAGAAGTCAGCATTTAATTCGCTGGATACATAATCATCTAAAGGAATAAGATGGCCAGCCCAGGCATAATTATAGAGAAAAGGACCATCGAAGTCCAATAAATCAGGAAGATCGCCAGCCAAGGCTGCTGCGCTTACCTGCTCATTGAAAGACCCTTCAGGAAGCCTAACAGCTTTTACTATCACTTCATTCTGCATAGCATTAAAATCTTCTACTTGGGCATCAAGAACTTCTCGTTCCTCTCCCTTACCAGAATGAAACCAAACTTCAATAGTTACCGGTTCAGCTAAGGCTGTTAGTGTAAAACTGGTTAAAAGTAATACGGTTAATAAAATTAAAGTAAACAATGATAATTTTTTCATTTCTAAATATCCTCCTTTTAATTAATTAATTTATCTTAAGAACTTTCTATCTGCTATATTTATCACCTCCTTTAAATGTGAATAATGAGCTTTTCGTAAAATTCTTAAAGCCTTTATTCAGAACTTTCTCGACAGGATTTTCTTATGATTAATTCCGCACTTAGGATATGATTTTCTTTTTGAGAATAATTTTTTATTTTATTTTGTATCTCTGCA
Source organism: Atribacterota bacterium (assembly GCA_030599445.1). Lineage (GTDB taxonomy): Bacteria > Atribacterota > Phoenicimicrobiia > Phoenicimicrobiales > Phoenicimicrobiaceae > Sediminicultor. Next base: position 4,145 of record JAUVOA010000017.1, read on the forward strand.
ATGAGTAATTCAGTGGCAAGTTTACCTATCTGATTTGTGGGTTGTCTGATAGCGGTGATTGATGGAGTGACCAGTTTAAACCATTTAGAGTCATCGAAGGATAAAACTCCCATATCTTTTGGTATCTCATATTGAAGTTCTCTAATCGCCCTGAGGACTTGATGACATATATTATCATTTCCACATAAAATAGAATCTATTTCTTTATTTTGGTATAACCAACTCTTGATGATTTCCTTATTATCGCTTCCACTATATTGAATAAATTTTACATTTATCTTTTTTGAAGAATTATGCAGTTGGGCAGCCATCTTATAACCTAATAGTCGTTGTTCCATTGTATATACATTTGTCTGATAGGAAACAAAACCTACATTCATAAAACCATGATTAAACAGATGGTTCATGGCTTTTTTGGTAATTTCCATATTATTAATACCAACAAAATCTACAGAAAGCCCATATACTTTCCTATCAATTTGAATAGCGTTAATTTTATGGGGAATTATTGAATCATAAACGCGAGTAGAATTATTAACCGGAGCAAATATTAATCCTTCAACTCCATTTTGTATGAGTGTATTAATATGTAATTGTTCTTTTAACGGATCATCCTCAGAATCACATAAAATTACACTATACCCTTCACTATGTGCGGTTAGTTCAATTGCTTTAACTACTTCTGCAAAAAAACTTTCTCTTATATCTGATATTATAACTCCAATTACCCGAATTTTTTTCCCTCTTAACCCACGAGCAAATATATTAGGAGCATAGTTAAGTTTTTCAATTGCTTCAAGAACCCTATCGTGTGTTTCTTTATCGACATGACGTGTTTTATTGATAACATGAGAAACAGTTGATATCGAAACCCGGGCACATTTCGCAACCTCTTTCATGGTTGATTTTTTTGAATTTTCGGGTAAAACCATTAAAAGCCCCTTTTCTATAAAATTATTGCGCAAACGTTTTTATCAAACTTATTTTACCATTTTCAAAATTTGTTTGTCAAATAAAAATCGGTAAAATTAAAAAAAAGGGGGGGGTTAATGGGTTATTAAAAACACGGCATGCCGTGTTTTTAGGAAATTAGTGGCTGGGGAAACCATGCAAAATAAGCATTTTAGAGAAGAATTATCTCGGGGCTTTATTTATAAATCATATCAAATAATTTATCTGCTGTATCCTGATCTAAATCTTTGAGAATTTTGTATTCGCCCAGGGCAGCATTTTTATCCCCCTGAACCAGATAAATCATTCCCAGGCTATAGTGGGCAAAAGTATAATCCGGCTGAACACGTATAACCTGTTTAAAAGATTCAATAGCTTTTTCATAATCCTCTAATTGGCTGTACGCCCATCCCTGGCCATAATAAAAATCTGCATCTTCCGGATTTTGATTAACCGCTTCCTTAAAAGCATCAACAGCTTCCTGATATTTTTCCAGTTCTCCATAAGCCCAGCCTAAATTATAATAAATATAAGTGTAATCAGGATTGATGCGAATAACTTCCTGATAAGCCTCTACGGTTTTCTCATAATTCCCTTTTTTATTATAGAGCCATCCTAAATAGAAAAAAGCATCGGCATATTGGGGATTCTTTTGAGTTGCTTTTTTAAAGCTTTCGATAGCGGCGTTTTCATTATTTTCCATTTTTCGGTAAATCATGCCTATAGTGTAATAAATTTCATCAGCAGAATCGGGTAGGAAATTTGCAGCCTTTCCCAGGTTTTCAACAGCTTCAGGATAATTTTCCATCTTCTGATAATTCATTCCTAAACGATAAAATGCCTTACCATAATCCGGTTGGAAATGTACAGCTTTTTTTAAATTATCAATTGATTTTTGATATTCTCCGATTTCTTCATAGGTAATTCCTAAACCGTAATACGTTTGGGCATCATCGGGGTCAAGCAGCAAAGCCTGCTGAAAGGCGGCAATAGACTCATTATATCTTTCTAATTCATTATATGCCAATCCCAGGCCATAATGGGCACTGGCAAAATCCGGTTTACTGCGAATGGCCTGTTTAAAAGCTTCCAATGCTTCCTTCTTTTTTTGAAGCTCCAGATAGGAAAGCCCCAATCCGTAATAAGCTGAACTATAATCGGGTTTTAAATTGATGGCATTTTTATAGTGGGTTGTGGCTTTTTCGAATTGACGGGTATTTTTAAATATTCTTCCAATTTGGAAATAAGCATCTGCATGAGCCGGGTCTAATTCGATAATCTGTTGGAAATAAGTAAGCGCTTCTTCGTATTGTTTTTTATTTTCTAATAAATCAACACCCTGAAAGTAAAGTTCTTCTATTGATTCATCCTGACCAAAACTGACACTACTGCCCGAAGCTATAAAGATAATAATCAAGATCAAAAAAATAATGAGTATATGTGAATTCTTCATCCCCTACCTCCTGCGCAGATTTCCTAATATTTTGTGTGAGACAGATTACCGATAACCGATAATATATTTTTAATGGAACAATCCTTGCAATGTTTCATTTATTATAATATATTTTGATGGTTTATTCATTAGTTTAACATATTTTTACATATTATAATTATTTCTGAAATTGTGAAGTCTAACCCCGCTTACAACGCGGTTTATCGTTCTCTATATGGACTCGATTCCGATACTATTTAACCACTCAATAACTTTTTTATTTATCCTCTCATCTCTAAATTTGAACCATTTTTCTCTATAATCCGGATAATCTGCTATTACATTTTTAAAACGCCTGAAAGCTCCTTTTCCATCTAAAGCTATGCTCAATTTTTCCCTTAATAATTCATCCTCCACCTTCTCGGCAAATTCAACCATTAAATCATATCCGTTACATGGTGGACCTTCGGGAATATAAATATAACGATCGGGTTTTTTTAATAATATCTCCTGGGCTAATTTAACTCCCTCTTTCTGCCAATCAGGTAATTCTTTTCTTAAATTTTCATCCTCTTCTTCAATGTAGCTAGACACTTCCTCTGGGATAAAAATAACCTCTCCTGTTTCTTTATCAAGATAATATTCCATATCAACTCGAGCCACATCTTCCATCGCATTAGCAATCATTTCCAGGTCTACTTTTAATTTTTTCATAAAATAACTTCCACTCTTAAATTTTCTAACATTTTATACTACAAAAACAATGGAAACCCTCTTTTTTAGCTAAAATTCTTTAAAGACTCTTGCTAAAGATTTACCGGGTGCTTTTAAATCCAAATCCAAAAAATAACCAAAAGGAGTTTGCCATGTCTTATAACCCGTATTTTCTAATCGCTTTTCAGCATTATTAAATATTGACTTCGTTATTTCCGATTCAGCTTTACTCAAAGATAAATGAGCAAAAGAATGTAATACAATATTGTTTGTACTATTTTTTTTGGCTGCCCATTTTAAGTTTTTAATTAATTTAGTTTCAACCTTGTCAATTTTTTCTTCATCTTCTTTTTCAACTTGAATAAATCCTACCAATACATATTTTATTTGCTTTTCTTCTTCGTATTCTTCAACTGTTTCTAAAGTTTTCTTACCCGTTTTATAAGCAAATTTATCTGCGTAAATCATCAATAGTTTCATATTTTTATCTCCTTGCTAAATATTCCAATCGTTCAAGTCATAAAAGGTTACACTTTATTAATGATACTACAGAACATAAAATAAAATGTAATTTAAAAAATTATTCGGTTGTCAATAATAAAGACTTACTCCTTATTAAACCCTTCATAAGTGATGTCAATAAAAATAGGTGTCTGTTCCTATCATTCTTTCTGCATTTTCAATCCATGCCTCGGGCTTGAAAACAAATTCAACCGGATTTTTCAGCAAAAACATATGCTTATTTTTTTCTTTCACCAACTTTAAAAGTTGGTTCTTTCGTGCTTGGGGTTCAACATTATTACTCATCTCTAAATAATGCTTGTATTTCTTCTCTTCAAATTCCCAGACTTTGTGGTAGAAATCAACCCGTGCTAAATCAAAGTTAAGTGCCAGGTTTTTCCCTTTAATTTTTAGAAAAACATTCTTGGTATTCTTCTTCGATTTATGCTCATTTATGGTTTCAAGGCAATGGCATCAATTTCAACCAAAACACCCGGGGGGAATTCTTTTACAGTACTGGTGGTTCGAGCAGGTGGTTCAATAGGAAAAAATTCTTGAAATACCTCATTCATTTCTTTAAAATCATTGATGTTTAAAAGAAAGGTACTAATTTTTAATATATCCTTAAATCCTGCACCCTCTGCTGCTAAAATTCTCTCTATATTTTTAAATACCTGCCTGATTTGTTTTTTGATATCCTGCTCTATAAATTTACTTGTTTTTGAATCAACGGGAAGTTGTCCGGATACAAAAATAAGCCCTCCACCAACCGTACCTTGAGAATACACTCCTAAAGGCTTGGGGGCTTCATCACTATATACTATTTTTTTCATTGCCTTCTCCTTTTTCAATTAATCTTATTATTTTTATAAACAGCTATGATTTTATTCTTTGATTGATGATATTTCTTCTTTTAAAATTTGGTTAAGCTTATCAAGGTCAATATTTCCCCCACTTAAAATAGCAACCACCTCTTTATTATTTAAATTCAATTGATTAGAAATGGCTGCAGCAACACTCACTGCTCCTGATGGTTCAACCAATAATTTTGCCCGCTCCAAGAGAAAAACAAGCGCCTTTTTTATCTCGTCCTCTGTAACTAAAACGATGTCATCTACATATTTACGCACTATATTAAATGGCTTGATACCAGGTTTTTTCAATGCCAGGCCGTCAGCGATGGTATTCACATTCTCTTTTTCCACTATACTATTTTGTTTAAGAGAAAGCCACATGGCATTGGCATTTTCCGGTTCTACCCCTATTATTTTCACCTTGGAATTTTTTGCCTTAATTGCCAGAGCAATACCTGAAATAAGTGCGCCTCCACCAATGGGACAAAAAATAACTTCCGTATCCGGTTTCTCTTTCATCACCTCTAAACCTATCGTCCCATGCCCTGCAATTAAATAATCATCCTCAAAAGGACTGAGTAAAGTAAGGTCTTCAGCTTTGGCTATTTCCATCGATTTGTTAATGACATCATTGGAATTTCTTCCATATATTACTACTTCCGCTCCATATCCCCTAGTAGCATTTATCTTTGTTTGAGAAGCATTTTCCGTCATAACAATTACTGCTCTGACCTTTAAAATCCGGGAAGCATAAGCACCTGCCTGTGCCCAATTACCTGCAGAACAGGTCACTACTCCCTTTTTCTTCTGTTCATCCGTTAAATTAAAGATGACATTTATAGCTCCACCAAGCTTAAAAGAGCCGGTTACTTGAAGGTTTTCAGGTTTTAAATAGATCTGATTCCCGGTCACCCGACTTAATGTTCCGGAATATTGCAATAAAGTAGGATTTTTATATTTTATCACCTTGGAATAAGCCGCTAAAACATCTGAATAATTTACCATTTTTAATTACCCCTTTCTATTTTTTTTCTATCTATGCGAAGTTAAGAGTAAACTGAACCTACATAGAAATTTCTACAGGCAAGTCGTCTTCATCAATATTGAATTTTCCATGGTAGGAGAATATACGGGAGTCAAATTTTTAATTATGTTAGCAAAACTGTCCTTCTGAAAGGTTATTTTTCTGGAACAGAGAACCATCCCCTATGTTCATGAGAAATTTCTCCTATAATTGTTAGTACGCTATAAATTTTAAAAATCCTTCTTTTTGAAAAATAAAATTTATATAAAAGGTCCTTCCCTAAATTAAGTACTCCACCGGAAAGAATAACCCGGTCATTTAACAGAAGATGAATTTTTTTTTGGAAAAAGAGCATTCTTTGGATATTTTTGATATAATAAAGCATTATCATTGATGAGGAAGGTTCTGATATGGATACTATTTTTCAGTGGGGATTAAATTTCATTACTATGATTCAACAGATTGACACACCATTGCTGGATTCTTTTTTTCGAGCTATTACCTCACTTGGAGATGAATTATTTTACCTGCTTTTATTTCCCTTTCTTCTTTGGTGTGTTGACTTTTATTTGGGGATACGGGTCGGAATTATCTTTTTATTATCCGTTTATTTTAATACCGGATTAAAAGAGATATTTCAGCAGCCCCGCCCTTTTGAAATTTTACCGGAAATTCAAAAGGTCCATGCCTATGGATATGGTTTTCCCAGCGGCCATGCCCAGTCTTCTTTGGTTGTTTGGGGGAGTATAGCTTATTGGAAAAGGCAAATCTGGATTCGTAACCTTTCTGTTTTATTGATTCTTTTGATTGGATTTTCTCGCATCTATCTGGGCGTTCATTTTCCCACCGATATTCTGGGAGGATGGTTATTTGGCGGACTCATTCTCGGTCTAAGTTATTTTATTTTTTTAAAGATCAAACTCGATTTTATTCAAGGTAATATGATATTTAAAATAATTGGCATTACGCTATTTCCGGTAATCTTATTACAAATTCAATCATCACCGGATATTATCAGTTCGGTGGCTGCTTTGACCGGGATTGGCTATGGTTTGCTATTTTTTTCTTCTTCTATTGGAGGGATTCGACCGGGGCACTGGCTGAAGCGGCTTTTCAGTTTTTTGGTTGGGGTTATCGGAATAGGGATAATATATCTTGGATTGAAATTGGTACTTCCTTCAGAGGGCCAATCTTTCTATCAATTAAGCCGGTTTTTCCGTTACCTGTTATTGGGTATATGGATCAGTTTTGGGGCACCCTGGTTATTTATCCGGATGGGATTAGCCCGTCAAGTGGAGAAAAATCATGAAATATAGATTCGAGCAAGAAAGATTATTCATTTGATTCATTATTTTTTTCTTGTTTAATCCTTTGGGGTCGTATTTCATAATTTCACACTTTTATCAATCTTTATACTCGATTTGATTATGAAGTCTTCTTCCTTATATCTTCCATTTAATACATCGGTTACCGTTGCAAAATAGGGTCTGTCTTATTTTCTAATGACTTTTTGGCTATAATTATGTTGTAGGGGTACGATGCATCGTGCCCATTGTGTACTTTTAGAATAAATAGGAACTTGTATCAATTTATTTGGAACTTGAGAGGAATAACTATTTTACTTTTTTCTGGCTTTAACTACCAATGATTTTCTATTTCCGGATTTTTTTTGAAATACACCTAAAATAATCTCAGCTTCTTTAAAAGGTACGGTTATGAAGGAAAAGTTATCGTACACTCCCACCTGGTCAATAGCAGAGTTCCTAACCCCTGTATTTTGCATAATAAATTTTACCAGTTTGCCGGGACTTATCTTATCTTTCTTACCCAATGCCACAAATAGCCTTGTTCTACCTTCCATCTCTATTTTTCTGTTTTTACCTGACAAATCCTTTATTTCGTTATACAGGCCGGGGTTAAGTTTATCATCAAAACAGTAATTTAGTAATTTGGCAAGTATCTGGGTCGAGTTATTATCACTAAGAAATTTTTTGGCCCAATTATAGTATGTATCATCTATCTCTTCGCTGTTAATAGCTGTTATGTCTTCGTTTATCTTCTTTTTCTTTGCTTTAATAATATCCTTAACATTTGGTACTTTTGACTTTTTTATATCGGTCTTTGCTATACGCTGAATAAACATCAGTCTCCTATATTCGCTCGGTGTAATAAAGGTTATGGCCGTTCCCTGCTTGCCTGCTCTTCCTGTACGACCGATTCTGTTCACATATGATTCGGGATCATGTGGAAGAGAATAATTAATTACATGAGTCAGATTATTAACATCTATACCACGCGCAGCCACATCGGTTGCCACCAGTACATTAATCCTCTTTTTCTTGAACTTATCCAGGGTCTCTTCTCTTTGTCTCTGTGAAATATCACCGTGAATGGCATCAGCATCATACCCTCTGTCAATAAGATGGCCGACAACACTATCAACATCATTCTTTGTCCTGCAGAAAACTAGCCCGTAAAAATCTTCTTCAATATCAATAATCCTACACAATGCCTCAAATTTGTCAGCAGCTTTGACTTCATAATATATCTGTTCCGTAAGATTAGTGGTAAGCTGTTGTTTCTCGACAGTAATAAATTCATAATCCCCCATGTATTTACTCGCGAGTACCTTGATCCTTGACGGCATGGTAGCCGAAAACAGAAGGGTCCTTTTTTGGGGATTGGTATGGCTCATTATCTCTTCCATATCCTCAATGAACCCCATATTAAGCATTTCATCAGCCTCATCAAGGATCAGATATTCGATATCCTTGAGATTGAGTGTCTTTCTTTTGATGTGGTCAATAACTCTTCCGGGTGTACCTACAACAATATGCACTCCCTTTTTAAGCCGCCTCAGCTGCTGATCGATTGATTGCCCTCCGTAGATAGGAATGACCTGTATACCGGAATTACCCTTTAACGAACTAATCTCCTCGGAAACCTGTATGGCAAGCTCTCTTGTAGGAGTAATGATAAGAGCCTGTACACTTCTCTCACTGGGGGTTATCATTTCTATTAAAGGCAGTCCGAAGGCAGCTGTTTTGCCAGTACCTGTCTGAGCCTGTGCTATTATATTAATATCGTCCCGCAACATTACGGGGATTGTTAAAGCCTGAATGCGGGACGGTTCTTCAAAACCCTTCTTATAAATAGCATCTAAGGCCCTTTTAGAAAGTCCGAGATGCTCAAATTTGATTTTATCTGTCATAATTTTTCTCCTCAAATTAAGGTGTGTCAGGGAACGTCC
>JAUVOA010000072.1 GCA_030599445.1 Atribacterota bacterium
ATCACTGCTGTTTCTGCTTGCGAACCACCGAATTTATCTACGATTTCACGATAAAACTCTATATCCGGGTCATCCTCAGGCATATATTTGGTAATATCATCTTCGATGGTTAACTTGTTTAACTGTGAGCCTGCCAAAACAGTGATGATAACGGTGATTATAAGGATTGACCAGGCATATTTAGTAACAAAGTTGGCAATTTTTTTCATCATTTAGCTCTTGCTCCTCTTGAAATTTTTAATCGTTTTACATTATAACTGACTGGTCAGTCGAATGTCAAGAAAAATGAAAATATAAATAGAAAAAATTTTTAGTTTATCTTTTGTTTGAACGTTTATTAAAAGTCCTATATAATAAATATATTAAATAAAAAAGAAGGAGGAAGAATCATGAAGAACAAAAAGATTTTAAAATTTCTAAATTGCTTGATTTTGACTACTTTATTTGTTTTAGTGCTAACCTTTTCATCGCTTGCTGAAACTGCTCCTAATGGAATTATAGGATTTTTAACTGATTGGGGAGAGACAGATTACTTTGTCGGTGCTTGTAAGGGGGTAATGCTCACCGTAGAACCTGATTTAAAACTGGTAGATATCTCTCATGGTGTAACTCCTTTTGATATTCAAGAAGGTGCAAACACACTTCTCTATGCTACCCGAGAGTTTCCGGAAGGTACTGTATTTCTGGCAATTGTAGATCCGGGAGTAGGAACTGAAAGAAAACCTCTTTTAGTTGTAACCCAAAATGATAAATATTTTATTGCACCGGATAATGGAATATTAACTCTGGTAATAAACGAGATGGGAGTAAAAAAGGTTTATGAACTTAAGAATAATAAATATTTCAGACCCGGAAAAATTTCTAAAGACTTTCACGGAAGAGATATCTTTTCTCCGGTAGCTGCTCATATAGCTTCGGGGGATTCAGTTTCCGAAGTGGGTCCAGAGCTTAATCCGAAAGATCTGGTAATGTTACCCATTAAGAAATCCAAGGTTGAAAATAAGACAGCAATCGGTTATGTAGTTTATATTAATCAATATGGAAATATAATAGTGAATATCACTCAGGATGACTTTGATGCACTGGGTATCAAACTTGGAGATTATGTCAATGTAAAAATAGGTGATAAGACTCAAGAGGTTAAAGTGGGAACCACCTATGGGGATGTCCCCGAGGGAGATTGGGTGTGTTTTATTGCCTGTAACGAAGTTCTCGAAATTGCCATAAATTGGGGGAATGCCAATGAATTCTTCCAGACCGAACTGAATAGTATTGTAGAACTTAAAAAGTAAATTAACAAATAGAAATTAGTTTTTAATATTGGGCAGGAATATTAATTATTTTCGAGTAATTATTTTTCTGCCCATTTCTGTTATTGCGAGTAGGGGTCGGATTTATCCGACCCGGGTTTTTTAATAGACAGGCAAGACGCCTGTCCTACGATTAGCGGGTTCGATGAATCGAACCCCTACATTTAACTCATTACTTATTACTCTATTTCTCCGCGTGATACTCGATACTATCTTATCTTCTGGCTCCTTTATTCTATTTTCTTAACTAGTTAACCAGGTAACCAACTAACTAGATAACTTTTTGCTTATTACTCATCACACATTACTTATCACTGTATTTCAATACGCGATACGAATAAAACTTGACAAGAAGGGATATTAAAATTTATAATTAAAACAACAAAAATATATAGTTAAATGTTTAGGGGCGAGTAGGTAACGGTCATTCTCAGAGAGCTGATGGTTGGTGAAAATCAGTATTGGCTTTATCGAATTCCACCCTTTTTAATATTTCCGGTGAAATCAAAATATCCGGAAACACATCTTAAGATGTGTTAAACAATCAGCCAATGAAGGATAGGATATTTTCCTATTGAATCAGGGTGGCACCACGTGATTAAACTCTCGTCCCTAGTAGTAGATATTACTAAGCGATGAGAGTTTTTCTGTTTATTAAGGAATAACTGTAAACAGAGAATAGCGAGTTTTAAACCGAAGTAGCCGTTAGTTATTGGGTGTTAGTATTTAGTGTGTAGATAATATATAGATTGATAAAGTGGGCAATTTAGTTATTAGTAATTTTATTCTGGATTCTGACTACTGACTTCTGGCTCCCGAATAAATTTGAAAATTTAAAGTGTAGTCTTCGGTTAAAAATATTGAATTTTTAAAAAAGGTACAATTATCTATGAAAGAATTTGAAATTCTTGAACATACCGCTGATATCGGAATAGCGGCCTATGGAAAAACCAAAAGAGAAGTTTTTATCAATGCCGCCAGGGGAATGTTTGAAATTATTGCCGGGGGGACTAAAAACCTTAAAGGAAACTTTTATGATAAAATAAAGCTGGAAGCTGACAATCTGGAAGGTTTACTCTTCGCCTGGCTTAATGAACTTCTATATATCAGTGAAACGAAATTCGTTATTTTAAATAAATTTGAAATAAAAGATTTATCTAATAATAGAATTGGTGCAGAAGTTAAAGGAATGAAAATTAACCGGCTCGGCTGCAAAATAAAAAAAGAGATAAAAGCTGCAACTTACCATCGGTTAGAAATTAAAAAAGATGAGGAAAGCGGACTCTGGAGAGCCCAGGTAATTTTCGATATCTAAATACCTGTAAAAAGTAACGAGTAATGAGTAATATATGATAGGTAAAAAATGAGGATTAAATAAGACAGGACGCAGGAGCCAAATGTAGGGGTTCGATTCATCGAACCCGCTAATCGTAGGACAGGCGTCTCGCCTGTCTATTAAAATACCCGGATCGGATAAATCCGACCCCTACATTTTTACAAAAGTAGGAATTTATTAAAACAGAACTTTATTATTATTTATAATTTATATTTTTAATCGGCGTAATCTGTGTATGTAATCAGTGTAATCATCCATATAAAGGAGGGGATTAAAATGAAACAAGCCTGGGAAGGGCCTTTAAAAAAAATAGATGATTATCGCTGGGAAATTCCCAAGACTTATAACTCCGGCATGAGAGTTCCCGGCCTGATTTATGCCTCTTCGAATTTATTAGAGAAAATTCGCCAGGACCAGGCTCCGGAACAGGTGGTTAATGTGGCTTTTTTGCCGGGAATTGTAGGCCGTTCATTAGCTATGCCTGATATTCACTGGGGGTACGGTTTTTGCATAGGAGGAGTAGCTGCCACTACCTTGGATGACGGAGTTATCTCACCCGGAGGGGTGGGTTTTGATATAAATTGTGGAATTAGATTAGTAAGGACAAATTTGACCTTAAAAGAAGTAAAACCAAAAGTTGAACTCTTAGTTGATGAACTATTTAGAGCTAGTCCTTCTGGAGTAGGCTCAAAAGGAAAAATAAAAATAAGTTATAATGAAATAAGAAATGTTTTAAAAAGAGGTTCTAAATGGGCTGTGGAGAGAGGTTTTGGCTGGGAAGAAGATATCCTATTTACTGAAGAAGAAGGGTGCATGAAAGATGCAAATCCCGAACTGATTAGTAAACATGCTCTGGAAAGAGGCAAACCTCAATTAGGCACCCTTGGCTCAGGAAATCATTTTTTGGAGATTCAGATAATTGATAAAGTTTATGACCCTGAAGTTGCCCGGGAACTGGGATTAGAGGAAGGTCAAGTTACCGTAATGATTCATTGTGGTTCACGGGGATTAGGGCATCAGGTATGTACCGACTACTTAGTAACTATGCAGAAAGCGGTAAGCAGATATGGGATTCAACTTCCCGACCGGCAATTAGCCTGTGCCCCTCTGTCTTCACCGGAAGGCAAAAATTATTATGCCGCTATGTCATGTGCGGCGAATTATGCCTGGGCGAATCGCCAATGTATAATGCACTGGACTCGTGAAGTTTTTACCAGGGTTTTCCGAAGCACTCCGGAAGAATTAGGATTGAAACTAATCTATGATGTAGCACATAATATTGCAAAGATAGAAGAACATAGTTTGGAAGGCAAGAAAATAAAACTGTGTGTGCATAGAAAAGGGGCTACCCGGGCTTTTCCTCCTTTTCATCCTGATGTACCGGAAAAATATAAGAAGATAGGACAGCCGGTATTAATCCCCGGAGATATGGGGAGGTGCTCATACTGTCTGGTGGGCACCGAGAAAGCTATGGAAGAGACCTTTGGGTCAACCTGTCATGGAGCAGGAAGGGTAATGAGTAGAATGAGAGCCAAGAAAGAAGCCAGAGGGAGAGATATTCAACAAGAGTTGAGAGAAAAGGGAATAATTGTAAAAGCAGAAAGCCGGGGGACCCTGGTTGAAGAAATGTCAGAAGCTTATAAAGATGTAAGTGAAGTAGTCGAAGTAATGCATCAGACCGGTATATCCAGAAAAGTGGTGCGGATGCGACCACTGGGGGTTATAAAAGGATGAATGATTAGTTAGTAAGCTAACTAATCAGTAATGAGTAACAAGTAAACAGTAATAAGTAGTAAATGAACGATCAAGAATATGAAGCAGGGAGTGAGTAGTAATGAGCAAAGAAATAAGGAATCATAAAGATTTGGAAGTTTGGAAAAAAAGTATGGATTTGGTTAGTAATATTTACAAAATTACTGAGTCTTTTCCAAGCAAAGAACTTTATGGTTTAACAAATCAAATAAGAAGAGCAGCGGTTTCTATTCCTTCAAATATTGCTGAAGGTGCCGCAAGAAATTCTAAAAAAGAATTTATTCAATTTTTATACATAGCCCTAGGATCATTATCTGAACTCGAGACGCAAATTATTATTGCAAATAGGTTAGAATATTTAAATAATTTAGATACTTTATTGGAGGACCTTAAATTTGTACAAAAATTGATAAATGGATTAATATATTATTTAAAAAAATAATCTCAAATACAATTTTTTTTATTTTTTATTTCTTGTCACTTATTACTAATCACTCATTACTTATTACTCATTACTATATTTAAAAGAGGAGAAAGAAATGTTAGATATAAAACTTATACGTTCTAATCCGGGGAAAGTAAAAGAAGCCTTAGAAAAAAGAAAAGAGAAAATTAATCTTGATGAAATATTAAAACTTGACCAAAAAAGAAGGGAATTATTATTAGAAGCAGATGCCCTAAAAGAAAAAAGAAACACAGTGAGTGAGGAAATCGGAAAATTAAAGAGAGAAAAGAAAGATGCCCGGGAAAAGATTTTAGCTATGAAAGAAACATCAACAAAGATTAAGGAATTAGACGCTCAGATAAAAGAAATTGAGGAAGAAACAGCTAAAATTTTACTGGAAATTCCCAATATTCCCCACGAAAGCGTACCGGTTGGGGAGGACGAAAAGGATAATACAGAAATAAGAAGATGGGGAGAGCCTCCTAAATTTGATTTTACTCCCTTACCTCATTGGGATATCGGAGAAGCCCTGGATATACTCGATTTTAAGCAAGGAGCAAAAATAGCCTCAGCCCGCTTTACCGTATTAAAAGGGATGGGGGCTAAACTGGAAAGAGCTCTAATTAATTTTATGCTCGATCTTCACACCAATGAACACGGATACAAAGAAATATTCCCTCCTTTTTTAGTAAATTCTGAAACGATGACTGGTACCGGGCAGCTACCCAAATTTGAAAGTGATTTATTTAAATGTGAAAATGGCCTTTATCTGGTGCCGACCGCTGAAGTTCCTTTAACCAATCTTCACCGGCAGGAGATTTTAAATGATGATGATTTACCTCTTTGTTATACTGCTTATACCGCTTGTTTTCGTAAAGAAGCCGGTTCTTATGGAAAAGACGTGCGGGGACTAATCAGACAACATCAATTTAATAAAGTGGAGCTGGTAAAAACCTGCAGACCGGAAGACTCTTATGATGAATTAGAAACTTTGACTCAAAATGCTGAGGAAGTTTTAAAAAGATTAGAAATACCCTATCGGGTAATTGTTCTTTGCACCGGGGATATGGGATTTTCAGCAGCCAAGACCTATGATTTAGAAGTATGGCTGCCGGCTCAGAAAAAATATAGGGAGATATCCTCCTGCAGTAATTGTGAAGATTTTCAAGCCAGAAGAGCAATGATAAGATATCGTTCAAAAGAAAAAGAGAAAGTGAATTTTGTCCACACCTTAAATGGTTCTGGTTTGGCCATTGGCAGAACCCTGGTTGCCATATTAGAAAATTTTCAGCAGAAGGACGGAAGTGTAGTTATTCCCAATGTCCTTCGGCCATATATGGGAGGGCTTGAAAAGATAACTCGATAGTAAGTTTTTCTTGACCAACAAGACAGAGAGATGTTATTCTTTATAAGTAAAAAATAGATAATTACAGGAGGGGTGGCAGAGCGGCCGAATGCACCGGTCTTGAAAACCGGCGATACGAAAGTATCCGTGGGTTCAAATCCCACCCCCTCCGCCAAATTTTATAATCATTGTAGCAACACGATGCGCCGTGCCGTAAAAAAATTATTAAAAATTATTAGTTAGTGTAAACTTTAGCGGGGTACCCTAAGAAAGAAAAGAATAGTTATTGCTTTTGTCTTCCAATCTTTTATTGTTCTTTTTCTTTACGCGATACTCGATACGCAATACGCGATACGAATATAAATTTGACATTAATCTAAAATATGATATAATTTTCTTCGTTTGAAAGCTATTAAATACAAAACCATTATAAATAGCTTTTTCATTTTAATACCTCCAATATAAACTCGCCTTGCATAAAGTAAGGCGAGTTTTTTTATATATCTTATCCCTTTTGTTACCCTAATTTCTATCTTAATCCTATATCACAAATTACACGTTACATATTTAGTTGACCGGCAGATTAATAGACTGTAATATTCTTGCAACTTTTTCACTCAAAAAGCAGGATTTCCCACATTTTTTGTCGAATTCTTAATAAGTATTAAAAGTAACTAAAAAAAATCAATTTTTTCATTATAAGCGATGGTTTGTGCTAGTTTAGTATTGGCATGAGCCTCAATTTTCGAAAAATCGGCAATTTATTACCCCATTTTTGGGGTGTTTTTATTTCTGCTGCAAAAATAGTGGAAAAAACAACGATTAGCTCATTGAATAGGTCTCGTAAGGGAACTATAAATAAGAAATAGAGAGCCATAGTTAAAGGTTCATGAGGTCTCGTATTAAAGAGGAGTTATTTGCCGTATTGACTCCGGAAGAGCAATCAAAATTTGATCTTGATATGGCACTTAAGCGGATAAATAATGCGATGTGTAGAGAACCGAGGGTCGGTTTCGCGAAAATCCGGCCCTCTATCGCTCCTGGCAACCAATTTCATAAGATCATTTTCCCAATTTGCGGGCCAGTTCAGTCAGCTCAGGGTGAACTAC
>JAUVOA010000066.1 GCA_030599445.1 Atribacterota bacterium
ACTTAGTAAAAGACAAAGGAATAAAGTAGCAGAATTTAGTACCGGAATGAAAAAAAAGTTAAGTATCGCCAGAGCTCTGATAGACGACCCGGAAATATTGTTTCTGGATGAACCTACTACCAGTTTAGACCCGGAATCTGCCCGGGATTTAATTAGTTATATTAAAGAATTAAATCGGGAAAGAAAACTCACTATATTTGTCTGTACTCACAACCTTGCCCAAGCAGAGGATTTTTGCACACGTTTTATATTTTTGGATAAAGGAAGGATAATTGAAGAAGGCACTTTGGGGGAAATCGAGAACAAATACATTACCTCGGTAGAAATGGAAATTGTTTATCAGGGCGGGATAGACGATGCCTATCTTAATGATTACAAATATAAAAAAGTAGATTCAGATAAAATTATTATAACCATTGATAATAAAAAACAGGTACCCCAATTTATCAGAGAAATTTCCCAAAAAGTAGATATCTATTCAATAAATACTTTAAATAGCAATTTAGAGAAATTATATTTTGAGATTAGGAGGGTTTATTATGAGAATGCAGGCAATGGCAGCAATAATTAAGAAAGATATAAAGGGTATTTCAGATAATATACAGATATGGTTACCTCTAATTATTTTACCATTAGTATTTGTGATAATTATTCCGACTGTACTTATTATTTTAGCCAAAACCCAAAATATGTCAGCGGTAAATGGGATAGATTTAATTTTAAAAACTTTAGATAAACTTCCTGCTCATATGGAAGTTCATACTTTTTCTGACATAAATCAGAAGGTATTGTTTTTGGTACTAAATTCTATGTTTATCCCCTTTTTCCTACTAATTCCAGCTATGATTTCCAGTACGACCGCTGCCTATAGTTTTGCAGGGGAAAAAGAGAAAAAGACCCTTGAAAGCCTGCTTTATGCTCCCATTAGCGAGAAAGACCTCTTTGTTGCCAAGATATTAGGTCCTTTTATCGCCTCTACCGCAGTGACTATTTTCTGTTTTATTTGTTATGGTATTGTGGTAGATGTATTAACTTATGATATATTCGGAAAATTAATATTCCCTCGTCTAAATTGGTTAATTGTGGTTTTTTGGCTTTCACCGATTCTCTCTATCTTTGCTATATTTTTTAATGTATACATATCAGCCCGGGTAAAAGGTTTTCAAGAAGCATACCAGCTTGGTGCACTGATAGTTTTACCTATTGTTGTCCTGCTTTATTCACAGCTAGCAGGCTTGCTCCTTTTAAATAATATTATATTATTTTTATTCGGTTTGGTTTTACTTATAGTCAGCACAATACTTATTGTTAAAACGGGTAAATCTTTTACCAGAAATAAACTTTTCTTAAGTCAAATAAAATAAAAAAGAATAAAAAGGAGAATGAAAATTCAATGAGAAAATTATTATTAATTTTGGGAATAGTTATTGTAATAATCATTTTGTTTATTACAATCAGTAAAATTTTATTCGATAAAAATATTACAAAAGAGGTTGGTATGCTGACCGAAGAGGGCAGTAAAGTTCAATCCAAAACATTTAGCTTTAATGATCTTAAAGGATTGCCCGAGCCTGTCCAAAGATATTTTAAATATGCTCTAAGAGATGGACAGGAACATATCAAATTTGTAAGATTAAAACAGGTTGGTGAATTCAGGATGAAAGAGAATCAACCCTGGATGCCCATCAAAGCAGAACAATATTTTACTACAGAAGACCCGGCATTTATCTGGCGGGTCAAATTAACGATGGCGCCTTTTATATGGATTGAAGGCAGGGATATGTATTATCAGGGTAAAGGAAATATGTTTATCAAATTACTTTCCACCATAACAGTTGCTGATGCAACCGGAAGTGAGATGGATATTTCCTCATTAATAAGATTTCTATCAGAAACCCCCTGGTTTCCCACTGCTTTACTTCCCAGCGATTATATCGAATGGAAAGAGGTTGATTCTAATTCGGCCCAGGCGGTCATCAAAGATAATGGATACACTGCCTCGGGAATTTTTACCTTTAATGAAAAAGGGGAGATTATTAAATTTGTAACTAATGACAGATATATGGAGGTTGATGGGAAATATTTTAAGGAACAGTGGGGAGGTTATTATAGAAATTACCAGGAAATTAATGGGATGAAGATTCCCATAGAAGCTGAAGTGGAATGGAATTTATCTGATAGAGATTTGCAATATGTTAAACTCAAAATAACCGACATTCAATATAATATTCCTTCCAGATATTAAAGAGTATTATAAAACTTATTAAGTTATTAAAAAAGTGAAAATGTGACAAAAAAATGTGTCAAAGAACCGTCCCCTGTCACAAAAATAGGAGAAAATATTATGATTTTAAAAACATCTGAGGGAATTGAATTATTCTATGAAACCTATGGAGAAAAGGGGGATACCCCCCTCGTCTTAGTCCACGGCCTTGGAGCAGAACACAATATGTGGTTACCGCAGATTTCAAAATACTCCTCCCAAGGTTTATATGTAATTGCTCCTGATATGCGTGGTCATGGAGATTCGTCTAAGGTTAAATCTTTCAAAATAAGTGATTGTGCCAAAGACATTAATGAGCTTTTAAAACATTTAGAAATTGCTAAAGTAAACTTGGCTGGTGTTAGTATGGGAGGGCTGATTGTCCAACAATTTGCTTGTGATTTTCCAGAGAAAGTAGATAATTTAGTGATTGTGGATAGTTTCAGTGAAGTCCGTACTTTTGCAGAAAAATTTGGAGGATGGATAGCGTGGTTTACTATTAAAGTAGCTCCTGGACTCTTCAGTAAATCACTTTTATCAGTATACAAGGGTCCGGACAAAGCCCAAGCTCTACGATATTTTCAAGATGCTTATTCTAAAATGGATAAAAAACAACTACTCTGTGCAAGAGCAGAAGTGAATCAGTTCAATATTATTGGTCGTCTTAGTGAAATTAAAGTTCCCACACTGGTACTTGTAGGCGATGGATTTGGTAATTTTGCTATTAATATGGCCAAAAAGACGGCTAATGCCATAAAAAATTCACAGTTTAAAATTCTTAATGGAGGTTGCGATCCTTCAAATTTAGTAGTTCCCGAACTTTTCGATAATGCGGTGCTTGATTTTATTAGAACTACAGAGGAGAAATTGTGATTATGATAAGGCATATGAATAGATAATTCATCAAAGGACTAACTATTAACGAAAACGTAAGCTTTGAGAGTGATAGAAATTGAGGTAAATGAAATGAAGAGAATAATAAAAAAATATTTTATGAACGAAAAATTCATAATTAGATTTATTAGCCTGTTTACAGTTGGAATAATTCTATTCACCCTGGTATGGTTTTTAAGTTATTATTTTTTGCCCGAAGGTTTTTTGAAGGGAAAGTCAGTTGCAGTTAGGGTAGTGGGGGCAGAAGCTTCGAATACTTTACTTGCAGAATGGGGGAAAATCGTAGGATATAATCTCGGAGCAGTGTGTTTACTCGTTTTGGTAAATTTAATTTTATGGTTCGACCTCTTTCCCTTAGGTTATGTTACAGTTTTTGGAAACACCATATTATATAGCATATACATAGGGACAAACTCGTTTGCGATATCTATGCCTGAACGGATGGCACCATCATTTGCTATATTTGCCCGTTCCGGGCCCTATGAGATGATAGGATTCCTTCTTGTGGCAGCTGCAACTTATAATCAGTCTCGTTTTGCACTTGCAAAAAATTCTTACCGTATTACTTCAGTTCCACGATTATCATTGGAACAATGGATTGGGTTAGGATTTGGAGTAGCAATTATCTTTTTAGCTGCCTGGCGTGAAGCAATTATGATTATGGCATCGTAATGAGTAAATAGTGAGGGTTAGATCAGGTCTATGTATTTGACAAAAAATAAATCTTAAGATTTGAACAAGAAAAAGGAGTTTTAAAAAACAAAGGTGTTATCAGAGATGAACATATATAATAATGAAGGAAAATCTGATGTAATCTTCCGGGATTATAAATGTAAAGAAGCCTTATATCATTTAAAGCGTAAGGGATTGCCTTATTCCTTTGATTTAAATATATATCGGGGATGTTCACATAACTGTCAATATTGTTATGCCCGAAAAAGTCATAAATATTTAAATTCAAAAGATTTTGAAAATGAAATTTTTGTTAAAAAGAATATTGGTGAAGTCCTTGAAAAAGAACTAAAAAGGGGTAGAACCGGCGGGAAATTCATTAATATTGGCGGAGTCTGCGATAGTTATCAGCCTGCAGAAAGGAGATTTAAGCTGATGCCCGGTATTCTAAAAATTCTGATTAAGTATAAACAGCCGGTTATTATCAGCACTAAATCAGACCTAATCTTGCGGGATATCGAACTTATAGATCAACTTGCACACCAGGCCTGGGTTAATATTGCAGTGACCATAACTTCCGATAATGATGAAATATCTTCAAAGGTTGAACCCGGGGCGAGTTTACCCGGAGCCAGGTGGAATATTTTGCAAGAGTTTAGTCAAACGAAAGCCTCGACAGGTTTTCATTTTTTTCCTATATTACCCTTTCTCTCTGATGATAGAACATCAATGGAAAAGATGGTGAAGCGAGCTTCTGAAGTTAAAGTGGATTATATGTTAAGCGGAGTTCTTTATCTATCGGGAGGAATTAAGGAAAGATATTTAAGTTTTATTAAAAGAGAATTTCCAGAATATTACTCTGATTATGTTGAACTTTATCCTCGAGGGAGAGCAAATCCTGATTATAAGAGCAGGATTCATTCTTTTCTGGGGAGAATGAGAAAAAAATACGGGGTAAATGCTCAGTATTCAAAGATTATTCCTTCTTATAAGTAAGAAGGAAAGAAATTGGGACAGAGAAATTAATTTAAAATTAAAAGAAAATGCGAGGAAAAATCATGAAATCAAAGATTGGGGAGATAATATTAGTTTTAGGACTTCTCTTGTTTGTATTTGGAGCAATAGGAATTTTAACCAATTCCTTACCTCAAAGTACATTGCAGGCGATGGGTGCTTTAGCCCTTGCTTTTGTAGTTGTAGGTTTAAACTTAAAAAAGAGGGTTAAGAGATAACAAATTATAGGGAAAATTTTAAATTAACTTTATCGAGAAATATCCGAGTGAAGCAATCTTAATCGTTATAAAAAATGTTCGGCAGTATATTATTAAAATTAACTTCGCCATCCATGGCTCGGTACTTTTTAGGTTAAGAAACTATAAATAAACTAAAATAAGGAATTTAAATTATGAATGAAAATATAATATTAAATACTATATTAAACAAAATTAAAAATGAATACAAAGAAGATATATCAATATTTGCTTGTTATGGATCCTATGTAACAGGTAATTATCATGAATTATCAGACATTGATTTTTTTATCATTCCCAAAACAGAAAAAGGATTTCAGCTTTCAAAAGAATTCATTATTGATAATATTGGTTATGATCTTTGGGGTATCCCTTGGGATAGAATCGAAAGAATAATTGATTTTGAGGATAGACTTATCTCCGTATTACTGGATTCATCTGTATTGTATAATTGTAATAATGGAGATCTGGAAAAATTTAATCAAATAAAAAATCGAGCAAAGGAATTGCTTGAAAATGAGGACTATATACAAAATAAATGCAGAAAAAAAATAATTGATCTAAAATCATCCTTTTTTGAAGTAGTAAAAATAAATAATATAAATGAGATTAAAAATATTGAGATGACTTTTTTAGCAAATTGTCTGACTATATTTGCATTTATTAACAGCACCTATATAAAGAAAGGTTTATGGAATCTTGAAAACGAAATAAAAAACTACTCGATACTTCCTGTTTCATGGAAGGAGAGAGTTAATTATTTACTAAAATTAACCGATAAAGATAAAATTATATTAGTTTTGAAAGAAATGATAATTGATGTTGAAAATCTGATTAATATAAAGAAGCAACCAGAGACATTTAATGCTAATAACCTAATAGGTTTTTATGAAGAATTAAAATCCATTTATAACAAATTATTTGATGCATGTAAGAAAAAAAATTTTCTTAAAGCAATGTATGCTGCACATACAATTGATACAGAAATAAAAAATATTTTAAAGGAAAAAACAACTCAATATAATCTTCCTATGTTGCTGCAAATAGTACAAACAAAAGATTATAAAAAAATAAGTGAAGCATGCTTGATAAGTGAAGCAAAAATATTAGATGTTTGTAAACAAAACGGAATAGAAATAATGAAATATAAAAGCAATGGGGACTTTAGTGAACGATTTTGATAAAAAAAAGAAATGTACTTTTGAAAAGTTTTCAGAAAGCAAGTCGAATACTTCTTATAACAGAGGATACAAGGCTTCGCTTCGCCTAACAGCAGGTTTGCGATTTCGATCTACAGACATTTGTCCAAATGCCTCGCTTCGTTCGGCATTTCGCAAACCTACGGAATGTTGAGTGCAATCGACTTCAGGACACCTGGAATAAAAAGATATAAAAATAAAATATAATTTATGAAAGTAGGTAAATATAAAATGGAAATTAAAGAAACTTTAAGTGAGAGGTGCGATATGATTAATATTCAAAAAAGCCGTCTGACGGTCATCATGACGCTTATCCTGTCGCTCTTGGCATTATATGCATCACTGGCGGGAGTGCTGGATAAAAACCTTTATACAAACGTGTTTTTAGCAGGCTCGTTATCAAAATCTTTAATATCCGGGTCACTTGCCCAGGATACTATATCAATTCCACTAAGTCTGATCTTGGCCGTTCTGTCATTAGTATTTCTGAAACATCCGGGGTATAAAACCTTCATAGCTATCCTTGGTTTAACCGGGTATTTCTTTTATGGTTACGGGCTCTATGCAATGCAGGGGCAATACACCTCTATTTACCTTATCTACCTGGCAGTTTTCGGGCTATCCATATACAGCATGATCTGGGGACTTACCAGTTTTGAACCAGATGCAGTAAAGCAAACCCGGTTGCCTGGAGCATTGCGCATGTCCATCGGAATTTTTCTGATTGTAATTCTTTTAATCCTTGTTCCCGTATGGCTGCTCAGAATTACACCTGATATTGCAAAGCACATACCTGGGGATACTTATGCAGTTTTCATTTTGGATTTATGTGTAGTTTTTCCCGCCTTCGGGATAATTGCTGCTAAACTTCTACGGAATAAGCCCTTTGGTAATATCTTGGCAGGAGTCGCGCTTTTTAAAACACTGACAATTTGCCTATCTGTGGCATTCGGTGAATGGTTTGTACCCCTTCGTGAAGGCTTTCAGGTAGATTATGGCATGATAACTATATTTAGTGCATTGACATTATTTAGCTTTGCGTTGGGTGTTTTATACCTGCTAAATTTGAAAAAGGAGAAGTTGCTTTCAGGTCGGTAATACTTGATGCATTCGAAAGTGAAAACACTATACACTTTACCTAACAGAGTGTTTCCATGACGCCAAAGACCTGCTACCTTTTGGAATATTAAGTAAAGTGGATATTTTTATGAAGAAAATTAATTGCGTATCCAGACAATCATTTCCTGGGGAAACAGTAAGATCGAATTTCTTTTCGAAATACGCGAAAAATATGATAAACTGATAGGAAAAGAACAAAAAAAGAAAGGGAATGCTGAGTGCGATGGAATATGGTTTAATTTTATTAGGAATAATTTGTGTTGTTGTA